>NZ_JAKIHL010000014.1 GCF_021608135.1 Microaerobacter geothermalis | reverse complement strand
GCAAGCAAACGCGAATTAGAAGGGAGCAAGCGTTAGCGCGGTAGCAAAAATGCGAAAGTACGTCAAAGAAAGTATATACAAAGAGGGCTACTCCTTGGTAGAATCATAATCGTCCAAAACCAGATTCAAAGGAGTGAACCCTCTTGAAAAAGAATACCACAGATTACCCCACATTAAAAGAGATAGAACAACTGGTTTGGAGGAAGTTACAGGAAAATTTTTCAGATGTCATGAGATCAATTTTAGAAGACCTCGATCAACAGATTGCCCACGAACGCGATAAACAAAGATTTTATTTGAAGGATAAAAGAACCCTAAAGATGGATAGCCTGTTTGGCGAGATCGAGGTAAACCGTTCGTACTATCTTGATCGCAAAACAGGGGAGTATGTTTATCTTCTCGATCAATATTTACGTTTTGAGGGGACGAAAGGGTTTAGCCCATTGGTAGAAGAAGCAGCGATTGAACTAGCCGTATCGGGACCTTCTTACCGAAAGGCGGCGGACACACTAGAAACCCTTCTGGGTTATCGCGTCATCAGCCATGAAGCCATTCGCCAACACCTGTTAAACGTAGAAGCCATCCCAAAAGAGCGACAACCACTAACCCAACCAGTTTTGTTTGTCGAAGTGGACGGGCTGTATCTGAAACGACAAGAAAAAGGGAGAAAGGGGAAAGAAGAGAAAATAGCAGCCGTCCATCAAGGCTGGGAAGTCAACGGAAAACGAGTACATCTGAAGGATAAGCGTCATTACATCCATCGGGGAAAGGAGCCATTTTGGGAGGGATTTGAGACCTTTCTCATGGAAACGTATGACTATGATCCCATGGTGCATCGTCTTGTCATA
>NZ_JAKIHL010000013.1 GCF_021608135.1 Microaerobacter geothermalis | reverse complement strand
TAGAAACCCTTCTGGGTTATCGCGTCATCAGCCATGAAGCCATTCGCCAACACCTGTTAAACGTAGAAGCCATCCCAAAAGAGCGACAACCACTAATGTGAAAATGCACTTTATCTTGTCAAAGATAAAGTGCATTTTCACAATACTGGATAAATTTTAAAGTCAGAGACAGATAATTAAAAACTGACCGGTTTAGCATTTTGCTAAATCCGGTCAGTTTTTAGTTAACGGATGAGGAAAATACAATTCGGTCACCACGCTGCAATAACCATGTGAATCATCGTTTGTAAACATGAGTGATGCTATCTCTAGCTTTACTGAGTGTGGAAGTAATTTTTTGCTTTACATTACCGTAACGTCAATGTTTACAATAAATTGGGGAGGAGAGACGATGATCATTAACGAGGTGGCTAAAAAACTAAACATAAGTCCTAGAGCAATCAGGTTTTACGAGGAAAAAGGATTAATTAACCCCGATAGAAGAGACAACAATCAATACCGTACGTTTACAGAAAAAGAGGTATGGCGGCTTCAGACCATTATTGCCTTGCGAGAAGTTGGAATGGGGTTAGATGATATTAAGAAGGTACTAGGTCAAGTTGAGTTGGGAAATAAAGACGAGCTCTTATACTATTTGGAATTACAACGTTCAGTCATGTTCTCAACTTGGTTAGAGTACAAACAACAGATTATCACTACTGACCGAATGATTGAAATCCTAAAACAGGAACAGGCGCTGTCTCTAAATGAGATAGTTAAACTTGCCGAAGGTTCAAAGCGAATACGCGAGATACGAAATAATTGGAGTGACAAATGGAACTTTGATTATCGAGCTTCTAATCATGACCATGTAGTGAAAGCAAATGACGGTCTCTATAAGAATTACGACCAAGCACTGGACACCATATATAAATTGATAAACCCTAAGGATAATGAAGTAGGGCTGGATATTGGTACTGGTACTGGCAATTTAGCTGGCCGATTTATTTCCCATGGATATAAAATGGCTGCAATTGACCAATCAAAAGAAATGTTAAAGCTGTGCCAAAGCAAGTTTCCTCAACTTGAGACAAGACTCGGAAACTTCCTTGCTATTCCTTATTTAGATGACCACTTCGACTTTGCTGTTTCCAGTTTTGCTTTACATCATCTAACCGATGAACAAAAATTACTTGCTTTGGAGGAAATAAGAAGAGTATTGAAACCCAAAGGACGAATTTGTTTAGCAGATTTTATGTTTGAAGATGAATTTGCGAGACAGAAATACTTAGAGGTATTACACAATAAAGATAATCAGGATTTGATAAAGACAATAGAGGATAAACATTTTTCCATAGTTTCTCATATCTCGGATTGGTTTGAGAACAATGGCTATATTACAAAACAAAAGCAATTATCTGATGTTATCCATATTGTCTATGCGGTTCCGATTAGATAAATATTGGGCATTGACCTTCCGGTTACGTAAAACCGTATCATCGTTTTTGTAAGCTAATTCAATATGGAGGGGATAGCATGCCAAATCACTCGGAAATATACAGATTAGAACCTGAACAGTATGATTTACTTATTTCAAAACAACCAAACTTGTTGGAAAGAATTCAATGTATTCACAATCTGGAAGGGCAGGATGTCATTGATCTAGGGGCGGGAACTGGAAGACTAACAGTCCCAATTGCCCAACAAGCAAAGTCCGTATTGGCTCTTGATGCCTCCGAAGCGATGTTACGGGTAACTGCGAAGAAATTAAAAAATGCGAACTTAAATAACTGGAACATACGAGTATCTGATCATAGGAAGATTCAAGCAGAGGATAACAGTGCCGATGTGCTCGTATCTGGATGGAGTATTTGTTATATTGGCAGCTCAAATGTTCATGGGTGGAAAGAAAACGTCGCAGCAACTATTAACGAAATCAAACGTGTCCTGCGTCCAGGTGGAACTGTAATTAAATTCGAGACTTTAGGTACTGGTGTAGAATTTCCATCGCCACCCGATTTTTTAACTGGTTACTACTCAATGTTGGAAAAGGTTTACAATTTTCAGAATACTTGGATTAGAACAGACTATCAATTTGATAATCTTGATGAAGCCGAACGGCTAACAAAATTTTTCTTTGGCACGGATATATCTGAAAAAGTAGTCCGGGAAAAACGAACAACATTACCGGAGTGTGCAGGAATTTGGTGGCGTAGTTTTTGATAGGCACAACCACTAACAAATCTCCATATGATATCCCAAAAAAATAAAAATGGAGAATGTTATATGAATCAGGCAACTCTTTAGGGGATGAAGAACAAAACGGCAAAGGAACTCGCAAATAAAAAATTAAAAGAGCTGTCACAAGTTAAGCCAATAGATAAGGATGTCCATATGGATTATAGTTATACAGGAATCATGGATTTCATCGATGTGAACGGTGAGATTTGGAAATCATTTCATTAAGATCGGTTCACAATGAACCGGCATCGCCGTCCTTGGAAGTGCCGGTCTTTTACTTATATCCTTGGTTTAATTAGCATTCATCCATTCCAGATGTTTCCTTATGGCAATCCGTTCCCACATGGCGATCCAGGGGTCAGTCTGATATTTAGGCATATAGAGGAGACCGTGCTGATGGATTTCTTCCGGTTTTACTCCTGATTCAAGCAGATGGATAAGGCGATGATGCCTTTCTCCAATGATGTTTAGGAAGCGGTCCAGTTGGATTTGGAATTCGGAACGGGAGACCATCCCGGCCTGGTGTCCGGTCAGAAACCAGTCGGAATCCAGCTGGGCAATCCGGCGGGCGGAAGCAATAAAATCCCCTATGTTTCCGTCAATGTCGGCATACCAAGGGCCAAAACTGGTCAAATCAATATCTCCGGTATAGACAAGACCCTCATCGGGAAAGTAAGGGCAGCAAAATCCTTCGGTGTGTCCGGGTGCATGGACCATGACTACCCGGGTTTGGCCAATCTGCCATTCGATGTCATAGGCATAGGCATGAATTGGTGAACGTGAGGAAAGCCACCATTCATGGCGGCAACTTGGAGAATATTGAGTTTGTGGAGTTTGCGGATCAGCCACATTTTCTTTCCATTCCTCAACCCCTCTTTCGCCATAAATCTCCTTGATGCCCAACCGTTCTGCCACCCGGTCAAGATTTGGAAAAAAATCCGCTTCGATCGGATTCATCCAAATTTGGGCATGGGGGAATAAGTGGTTCCCGGAAATATGATCGAAGTGGTAATGGGTGTTGATCACAAGATTCACTGGGCGTTCTCCCACAGCGGAATGCAAAGCATCAGGACCGGCTCCCGGATCTACTATTGCGTGAATGTCTCTATCGGCTATGAGAAGGGAAGTGCAGTAAGGGAACCTGCTGTTATTTGGACCGGATATCACTTGAAGGTGCTTAAACATTTCACTTTCATCTCCTTAACCATAAGTAATCGTTTTCGATTACAATACCTTATAAATGCTCTATCTACAAAATAATTTTACAAATTTTCTAACAAATATTGAAGGATTTTTTGAATGAAATTGGCAATATTGAATATCTTTTTGCTGAAAAAAGAAGCTGCAATGGAAGAAAAGGTGGATTTATTATTTCAGGAACAGGCATTTCTAGGGATATCTAGCCTTGGGGAAGAGTATGAACATACCGTTGATCACAATTGTTTCGTCTGGAAAATTAACGAAACTATCTCAAAAGTTAGGAGTCAGCTACCGTTGAGGTTGAAGGTTTTGAGGTAGTAGAGATTGTCGATATTCCGGTTATTGCAGATGGAGGTAGTTTGATTGGGATTTTGCCTGTGTGACCAATTATCGATCCTATTATGAGAATACTGGAAAGCTACGTAATGATGAATTTTAACACAAAAAGCGATTCTCCGCATATGAATCGCTTTTTGTGTTCTGTTCAGTGTAAGGCATAACTAACCCTTAAGTAAGAACTCGTTGCCATCGGTGTCTTTGAAACGTACAAAAGTTCCCCATTGCATTTTTTGAGGTTCTTCCAAGAATTCGACACCATTGGCTTTCATTGTTTCGTATGTACCTAATATATCATCGGTTTCAAAAACAATGGATGGCTTCTTTTCGTTCCAGTCTTTCATCATTTCTTTTGGATAGATGACAAGACGGGATTGAGCCCCTTCTGGAGCCACTTCTAACCAGAAAGCGTTTGGCCCCATTGGAAACTCGGCTACAACGTCAAAGCCAACTTTCTCTGTCCAGAATTCTTTTGCTTTTTGCTGATCTTCAACATAAATGGCTACGGTTGCGATTTGTTTGATCATATTGATTCCTCCAAAATAGTTATCAACTGTATTTTAGACGTAAGTGTTGATATTATGCAATTTTTTGGGCATGACATAAAAAAGGTGGCCTAATTGGCCACCTTCATTGTTACATTTAATCCCCGATCATGATTCCAAGAGGTCCATCTTCTTTTATCATATCCTGAAGATCATAGATTGAGATTGGGAACATCGGATAGCCGGCGGGGCGAGGCGCAATTTCATACCTTTGGAAAAAGATAACAAGGCATTTGTCAGCGATATAATAATCTTGATCAGGACGAATACTCTTGAATTCTTCAAATACAGGGATGTCTCGCCGCTTAATTTGAACTCGAATATTTTCTGATATTCTCTCCACGTAAGGGCTACCTGGTTTAAACAGATCTTTTAATTTATATATTTTTCCTGTTCGAAGGTCTGTCGTTAGTGAAGTAAGATTGTCTACAGGATGAGCCATTGGATACGTATAGGCAAAATTGCTTAAGGTTAAGCTGACAATCCCCCTTTGATTGTTTTTGACTTCATAATTTCCGGTCAGTTCAGTTTTACCAGGTTGAAAATACCCTTGCTGATTGATTGAATCAAACATTCTGTATACTTTTTGGTAGATTGCATGGTTAATGCGATCCTGAACCATTGGGTTTGACGGCCATATAACCTGGGGGTAATAAATAGAAACTCCAGGGGAAGTAATCATCACCGTATGAATAGGCACTGGCAAGCGATAAGGGTCCATAACTATCAATTCCTTTCCAAGTGTGATTCCCTACAGCATATGCAAACCATGGGCATCTGTTCATGAATATGTTATGAAACCGTTATCATATTTGTTATTTACAAACGAAATGCTTCATGTTAGTCTTATAAATAAGGACATGAAAACGATACCATATGATATGTTGGTATCGTAGTTTTTTAAAGAATATGGTAACGTTTTCATATATCGTTCGGGAGGTATGGGAATGGCAACAATCAAGGATGTGGCCCGTTTAGCTGGAGTTTCCGTTTCTACGGTATCTAGGGTTTTAAATAAGAGCGGATATGTTAATGAGGAAACAGAAACAAAGGTTTTGCGGGCTATAGAGCAGCTTCAATACAAGCCCAGTCAAATTGCAAGGGGACTGGTAAGCAGAAAGACAAAAACATTAGGCTTAATTTTACCGGATATCACAAACCCATTCTTTCCCGAATTGGCAAGGGCTGTAGAAGATACGGCTCAGCGTCATGAATATACGGTGATCCTATGTAATTCTGACAATCAATTGCAAAAGGAAGAAAAGTATTTTCAATTACTGCAGGAGAAATGTGTTGACGGGATTATTATTGCCGGAGAAGTGAACAGCAAATATATGAGCAACATAATCGCCAACGGGACCCCAATTGTTGTCGTGGATGGCCGTATGGAGGATTCGCCGGTTCATTCCATTTATACGAACAATCGATTTGGCGGGAAATTAGCCGTGCATCATTTGGTGAGTCAGGGATATAAACAGATAGCCCATATTCGGGGGCCGATAGGAACTTCCTCTGCAGATGACCGATATGAAGCATACAAAGAAGCCTTGGAAGAATTAAAGATTCCTTATCAGTCTATCCTGGTTCAACCGGGAGATTTCCGGGCTGAAAGCGGATATGAAGCAATGAAGAGGCTGCTGGCACTGGCCAATCCCCCTGATGCAGTGTTTGCGGCCAACGATTTGATGGCCCTTGGCGCGCTGGAGGCTATCGCAGAAGCGGAACTGAATGTCCCGGGGGATATAGGTGTGGTAGGATTTGATGGAATTCCCTTAACTAAAGTCGTTCAGCCGAAACTAACGACCATTCAGCAGCCGATCTATGAGATGGGAGTATTGGCTGCAGAGTCATTAATCAAACATATTCATCAGCCAACCTTGGAGAAAAAGAATATCGTTTTAGAGCCATCATTAATCATTCGAAAAACAAGCCTTAGGGGGGATTCATTTGATTAAGCGACCTAAAGTGGCGGTAGTGGGAAGCATTAATATGGATTTAGTCATCTCATCACCCCGCATACCTCTCGCGGGTGAAACGATCTTAGGAAAAGAGTTTTTCACGATTCCAGGTGGGAAGGGTGCCAATCAGGCTGTTGCTGCTAGCCGTCTTGGAGCAGAAGTGGCAATCATCGGGTGTGTAGGAGATGACATCTTCGGAAAAGAACTATTGGATCAGTTGAATAAAGAGAAGATATGCCGCAATTATGTCTCCGTTTTCCCGGATGTATCTACCGGAGTGGCCTCGATTACTGTGAGTGAACAAGGGGAGAATTGTATCGTTGTTTCTCCTGGTGCCAATTACAAACTGACACCGGAGCTTGTCCGAAAGGGAGAAGATTTTATCAAAGAAGCAGATATCCTGTTGGTTCAGTTGGAAGTCCCCCTTGATGCCGTAGATGAAGCGGTTCGGATTGCAAATGAGCATCAGGTAAAAGTAATCTTAAATCCGGCACCGGCCAAAGAATTGCCGCAATCACTATTAGAAAAAATAGATATTCTAACTCCAAATGAAACAGAGGGCAAATTATTAACGACCCAATGGGTAGATAGCAACATAGACGTTGAGGAAATCATTCGTTCCTTGCAAAAACTTGGAGTAAAGAATGTAGTCATTACTCAAGGTGGAGAGGGTGTGTCCTACAATGACCACCACGAAATCAAGCATCTTCCTGCCTATCAAGTAAACGTTGTGGATACGACGGCTGCTGGAGATTCCTTTAATGCTGCTCTTGGAATTTCTTTGGCGGAAGGGGCTTCTCTTACTGAAGCGATTCAATTTGCACAGAAGGTTGCAGCGTTAACCGTTACTCAGTTTGGAGCCCAAACATCATTGCCGTATCGGGAACAAGTTGATCAGTTCAAAGGGGAGAAATAAATGAAGAAACAAGGAATTCTGCAACATGAGATTTCAGAAGTGATCGCCAAATTAGGGCATGGAGATATGATCGTCATCGCGGATGCAGGTCTCCCTATCCCTCAAGGGGTAAGAAGAATTGATTTGGCTTTGAGCAAAGGAATTCCGTCTTTCTTAGATACTTTAAAAGCCATATTGGATGATGTGGAAGTGGAAAGCTGTATCATAGCCGAAGAACTTCCTGAGGTAAGTCCAGAGCTTTATAAAAAAATGGAGAAGGTGCTCAAAGTTCCGGTCTCACAAACCCCACATGAAGAATTCAAGAAAATAACGGAAACTTCAGTAGCAGTTATTCGAACAGGGGAATTTACCCCTTATGCCAATATCATTTTAAAGGCGGGAGTGGTTTTTTAGAAAGGGGATGTTTTCATTGCAACCCGAAATTTTAAGAATGGAAGGGATAGACAAATCCTTTCCGGGCGTTAAGGTTCTTGAAGGAGTTACATTTGAGCTGAAAAAAGGGGAAGTTCATTCCCTGTTAGGTGAAAATGGTGCCGGAAAATCAACATTGATGAAAATTCTTACCGGTGTGTATACAAAGGATCAAGGAAGAATCCTTTTGAGAGGAAAAGAAGTCGAAATATCCTCCCCTTTACAAGCCCAACAAATGGGAATCTCTATGATTCATCAAGAATTGAATCTAATTCCCAATCTGACCGTTGCAGAGAACATTTTTATTGGCAGAGAGAAGAATTTTGGGAGATATGGATGGGTAAATACAAAAAGAATGAACCAAGCGGCCAAAGCTGTACTGGAACGATTAGGATTAGATTATGATCCAACTCAAATTGTTGGACAGCTCAGTGTGGGAGAACAGCAAATGGTTGAAATAGCAAAGGCCCTCTCCTTTGATGCAGAGATATTGGTCATGGATGAGCCTACTGCGGCATTAACCGACCGGGAGATAGAGAGGCTGTTCCAATTAGTGAATGATTTGAGAGAACAGGGTGTAGGAATTGTTTACATCTCTCACCGAATGGAAGAATTATTTCAAATCTGCGACCGGGTTACGGTTATGCGGGATGGCCACTATATAGGAACTCGAGAGATGAATGAAACGACCATGGACGAGCTTGTAAAAATGATGGTTGGTAGAGAGTTAACTGATCGTTTTCCCAAACAATCCTCTGTTCAGGACGAAGTCATCCTGGAAGTGAAGCATCTTAGCTCCGGCGACGATTACCAGGATATTTCCTTCTCATTAAGAAAGGGGGAAGTATTGGGGATTGCTGGACTGATGGGAGCCGGACGAACAGAAGTGGTTCGCGGTATATTTGGTGCTGATAAGAGAGATCAAGGAGACATTTATGTTTCAGGGGAAAAAATAAAGATCCAATCTCCTGATCAGGCGATCCAAAATGGAATCGCTTTAGTGACGGAGGACCGAAAGGATCAAGGCTTAGTGTTAGGTCTGTCGGTTCGGGAAAACATTGCTTTGGCCAATTTAAAGAAAATATCCAGAAATGGCTTAATCAAACATTCGGAAGAAAAAGCAATCGTTGAAGAACAAATTGATCGTTTAAAAATTAAAACACCAGATGGAAACCAACTGGTAAAGTCCTTAAGTGGTGGTAATCAACAAAAAGTGGTGCTTGCCAAGTGGTTGGAAACTCATCCAAAGGTTCTCATTCTTGATGAACCAACCCGGGGAATTGATGTTGGGGCAAAGGTTGAAATCTACCAATTAATGAATGAATTAACGAAGCAGGGAATCGGCATTTTAATGATTTCATCAGAATTACCGGAATTGCTTGGGATGAGTGATAGAATCCTTGTCATGAGAGAAGGACGGATCACCGGAGAATTTACAAGAGAAGAAGCAAAACAGGAAGACATTATGGCCTGTGCCACAGGGGGGAGGAAAGCAAATTGAAATGGAACAAGGAAACAATCCAACGCTTGGGGCCACTCCTTGGACTTTTGTTAATAGGAATTATTCTATCCATCTTGGAGCCTCGTTTCTTGACAGTTTCAAACCTGTTTAATGTTGTTAGACAGGTATCGATTAATGCCATCCTTGCCTTTGGAATGACCTTTGTCATTCTAACAGGAGGAATTGATTTATCTGTTGGATCCATCTTGGCATTGGTAGGTGCATTGGTAGCCGGAATGATGACAGGGGGGATTGACCCTGTTTTGGCCGTCATTGCAGGGATCGGTGTTGGAGCGATCCTAGGTGGAATCAATGGTGTATTGGTTGCAAAAGGAAAGCTTGCTCCATTTATTGTCACCTTAGCAACAATGACCATTTATCGTGGGTTAACACTGGTTTATACAGAAGGGCGCCCGATTACCGGTCTGCCCGATGAATTTCGCTTTTTGGGAAGGGGCGAGTTACTTGGTATTCCGGTACCGATTATTCTTACCTTTCTCCTGTTTATCCTGCTATTGATTGTAATGGAAAAAACAACATTTGGACGCAGAGTTTATGCACTGGGCGGTAATGAAGAAGCGGCTCGTCTTAGCGGAATTAAGACAAACAGAAGCAAAATTTGGGTTTATGTCATAAGCGGAATGACGGCTGCTGTAAGTGCAATTATCCTAACTTCACGTCTAAATTCCGCTCAGCCAACAGCAGGATTCGCCTTTGAATTGGATGCGATTGCTGCTGTGGTATTGGGAGGAACCAGTTTGGCGGGTGGATACGGTACATTAGGAGGCACGTTAATTGGCGCGTTAATCATCGGTATTTTGGATAATGGGTTAAATCTCTTAAATGTATCCTCATTTTATCAGCAGGTTGTAAAAGGTCTTGTGATTTTAATTGCTGTGCTGTTAGATCGTCGCAAATCTACTTAGATAAAGGACGATTTAATGGAATAAACATTAAAATGATGAAGGGGGAAACACAAAAATGAAAAAATGGTTTGGTTTGGTTGTTGTTTTATTGCTTGCCTTTAGTTTGGCTGCATGCAGCAACGGAGGATCTGAACAAGCAACAGAATCAACAGGAAATGATGCTTCTCCAGCGGCAGATAATGGCCAGAAAGTCATTGGACTTTCAATTTCTACATTAAACAATCCATTCTTTGTTGATTTAAAGGATGGTGCCCAAAAGGCCGCTGATGAATTGGGCTATAAACTGGTTGTCGTTGATGCTCAAGATGATCCCAGCAAACAAGTGGCTGACGTAGAAGATCTTGTACAACAGAAAGTGGATTTGATTCTCATTAATCCTACGGATAGTGCAGCTGTGGTGACTGCGGTTGAAGCTGCAAATCAAGCAAATATTCCTGTAATAACCGTTGACAGAGGTTCTGACGGCGGTGAAGTAGTAACCCATATTGCTTCTGATAACGTTGCAGGAGGAGTCTTAGCAGGTGAATTTATCAATGATAAATTAAATGGGCAAGGAAAAATTGTGGAGCTGGAAGGTATCCCGGGAACTTCTGCTGCCCGTGATCGCGGCAAAGGATTTAATGAAGTGGTTGGAAAGAACTCTGGTTTAGAAGTGGTCGCAAAACAACCTGCCGATTTTGACCGTGCAAAAGGATTATCCGTAATGGAAAATATCCTTCAGGCCCAACCAGAAATTGATGCCGTTTTTGCTCATAATGATGAGATGGCTTTAGGGGCATTGGAAGCCATTAAAGCTGCTGGCCGTCAGGATCAAATCATTGTTGTTGGATTCGATGCCACAGCAGATGCCGTGAAAGCAGTGGAAGAAGGAACGTTGGCTGCTACGGTTGCTCAACAGCCAAAGCTAATTGGTGAGTTGGCCGTTAAGAATGGACAAAAGGTACTCAATGGAGAAAAAGTGGAAGAATTTATTCCCGTTGAATTAAAGCTAATCAAAAAGTAATGGAGATATCAAAACTGGCACCTACTCAAACAGGTGCCAGTTTTTAATTGGAAGAGGTTCAACACATTTTCTCATTTTTCCTAACAACAAAATAAGAGGACATAGTTATTGATCATAAAAACTATAAATACTTGGATAACATCCTTTATTTACCGTAAAGTGATTGACAGGCTAAGATCTTTGAATCAATAGCATTTTTATATTATAATTAGTATAATTTAAATGCTATTTTTATAAATTACCCATCCAAAGAAAATTATAAGGTTACGTAGAAGTCAAATGGAGGCGATTTTACATGTACGTTGTCATGAATATCCTTGAAGTCCCCGCAGAAGGAAAGAATAAAATGATTGAGCTATTCAGTAAAAGTGCGGATAATATGAGAAGTGTACCCGGTTGCTTGGAATTTCAATTTCTCAATTCTACAGAGGAAAATAAGCAAATTGTGTATACAAAATGGGAAAGCAAGGAAGCCTTTAAGGCTTGGACAGAAAGCGAGGCGTTTCGTAAAGCTCACGAAGAACGTCGCACAAGGGGAACAACTGCCACCGGGTCAAAAATAGAAACTTATGAGGTGGTCCATCACGCCGATTATTAGGCATGGTATTTGGGATCTTTTTGGACAAGAAGGTGGAGACCTTTTATAAATGAAATGGATACTCTGTTAAACTCCTCGGCTTGATCAACATTGCAAACATGTCCGCAATTTTTTAACACCACAAGCCGGGAGTATTTTTTTTCTTTAATGAATGATTGAATGGGCGGCAAGAACATATAATCTTCTTCACCCATGATATAGAGGGTTGGAATTTGAAATTCTTTCATTCTAATATTTTTTAAGAAGGGATTAATATTCTTGGTTAGTTTAAACCAGCGGATAAACTCTTTTTGGCACAATTTTTTCGCTTCATTTACAAATAACAAACGGGAGTGAGTATGCCTTTCTCTTGGCATAATGATCCAGGCAAACAGCTTGTACAACCACATATAGGGAAGTATATACTTTCCAAGATTTCCGATAGAGATCAGGAAATTAGAGCGAAGATTTAATTTGGTAACCGCACCTGCCAGGATCATGGAGCGAATTTTGGAAGGTGAGGTTTCAGCTATGGTTTGGATGATGATTGTCCCAAGGGAAACGCCGATAAAATGAGCAGATGTAATCTTAAGGTGATCGACTACCTCTAAAACATCTTTGCTTACTTCATGAAAAGTGTAATTTCGATGGGACTGTCGGATCAGGTCCTTTGATTTTCCATGGCCCCGCAAATCGATAAGCAACAGATTAAAGTATTTTTTAAATCTCTTAATCTGTTTATACCATATATTAGAACTTCCTCCTGCGCCGTGGACAAAGACAACCCAGTCGTAATTTTCTCCCAGTTGATAGGTCTTGTAGTGTAGCATGAAGTATATCCCCTCCACGCTACATTATATCGAATTTTGTCGAATTCTCCAGAAAATAATCTTTGATTTCCTAAAAATTAATACTGTTTTAGGTATCGCCTAATCTCCCAGGTATGGACCTCTTCGGCATATTCCTCCCACTCCTTTCTTTTGGCGTTCAGGTAAGAGTAGAAAGTATGTTCACCTAAGGTTTCTTTCATTAACGGATCTTGCTCCATGTGATCCAATGCCTCCTGTAGGCTGCGGGGGAAGCGCTGAATCTGATAGTCATTTCTTTCAGCTGAATTCATATCATATATATTTTTATCTACCGCAGGTGGAGGAGTCATTTTCTTTTTGATTCCTTCTAAACCTGCTTTCAGCATAACGGCGAATACCAGATAAGGATTGGCTGTGGGATCAGGATTTCGGAGTTCAATCCGTGTGGATTTTTGAGTCCCGATGGGGATGCGTATGAGTGCAGAACGGTTTGACGCTGACCAGGCAATGTTGGTCGGAGCTTCATAACCGGGAAGAAGCCGTTTATAAGAGTTGATGGTTGGGTTGCAGATGGCGGCCATTCCTTTAGCATGGGTTAATAATCCGCCAATGTAATAGTGTGCGGCTTCACTTAGTCCGCGTTCATCATTTTCATCAAAGAAGGCATTTATTCCATCCTTAACCAGGGACTGATTGCAGTGCATCGCATTTCCGTTTTGTCCGGAAAAGGGCTTGGGAATGAAGGAAGCATAAAGCCCATGGGCTTGGGCAATATTTTTTACTATCTGTTTGAAGATCATCCATTTATCAGCCATCCTTAGTGCTTCATCATATTTAAAATCTACTTCATGCTGTCCCGGGGCAACTTCATGATGGGAGGCCTCGATTGAAAAACCAAGCTTCCTCATGGTTAGTATGATATCCCGCCGGGCGTCTTCTCCTTTGTCCACAGGAGATAAGTCAAAATACCCGGCATCGTCATGAATGTCAAAGACCGGTCTGCCCTTTTCATCGGTATAAAAAAGAAAGAATTCGCCTTCAGGTCCAACGTTTAAAGTATAGCCCATTTCTTTTGCTTCATTTAAAGCTCGTTTCAAAATATTGCGGGGACATCCTTCAAAGGGTTTTCCGTCTGTGGTATATACATCGCAGAACATATAGGCAACCCCTTTTTCATCAGGGCGCCAAGTGATGGGTTGAAAGGTATCCGGATCAGGCATCAGATACATATCAGATTCTTCAATTCTTGCAAAACCATCGATAGATGAGCCGTCAAACATCAGTTCACCATTCAAGGCTTTATCCAACTCATCCGTCGTTATGGCCACATTTTTTGCAAAGCCAAAGATATCGGTAAATTGCAGACGAATAAACTGGATTTGATTTTCCTTCACCTTTTCCCAGATCAATTGCTTTTTTGAATCCGGTTGTAATTCTGTTAACAACATCATATTTTATCCCTCCCATTTTTTAAACATCATCAGGGACAGTTTCCACCGACGTCCCTTCCAAAATTTTACCATTCCTCGGGCATTTCAAACAAACCGTCTATTTCCGTATTTATCAGCATAAACCATCATCAGGAATCATGAACGTTTATGAACTTCCAAATTCACCTGCTTTATCGGTTTTCCTCATAATTCCAATCCCATCGTTTCATGTTTATGGATTACAGGATGTGAATATGTTTCTTAGTCACAATATTTCTTTATCGCAATAAAGTCTAGGTAGAGCAAAATAAGGAAGATAGATAAGACATTCGAATTTTCAATAAGCAAAATTGTACGAAAATTCGCATTTGATTCTAGTGTGTGCTAAAGGGTATTTATTTATGATAAAAATTGTCAATACATAAAAATATATAAGGGGGTATATAGAATATGACCGGATTAAACACAGGCATAAATAACAAGATGGAATTACAGTCTAAAAGTAATAAGGATGTTATTAAATTTTTTCTTTTTAGTTTGATTGGTATATTTATGTTTTTTATACCAATCACGATCGGTGGCAAGTCAACAATTCCACTGGATCATATTGTAACGTTTATTAAATCAACATTCCCATCCTTAGCACCAATATATGCATTAATTGTTATTTTTCTGGGCAGTATTCATCCTTTCGTAAAGAAAACATGGAATAAAACTAATGTTGATCTTATTTTTTCATTCTTAAAAATATTAGGATTTATTGTTGCAATCATGTTGTACTTTAAAATTGGACCGCAATGGCTATTTGAAAAAGATTTAGGGCCATTTTTGTTTGACAAACTTGTTATCCCTGTTGGAATACTCGTTCCTGTCGGTTCAGTATTTTTAGCATTGTTAGTAGGATATGGGCTCCTAGAATTTATCGGTGTTTTATTTAGGCCCATTATGAAGCCAATATGGAAAACACCCGGGAGATCAGCCATTGATGCGGTTGCTTCATTCGTAGGAAGTTATTCAATCGGTCTATTGATTACTAATCGAGTATTTAAAGAAGGTAAATATACGATTAAAGAGGCATGTATTATAGCAACAGGATTTTCGACGGTATCTGCAACTTTCATGATTGTAGTGGCAAAAACGTTAGACTTAATGAATATATGGAACTTATATTTTTGGACTACTCTGATTATTACTTTTCTTGTAACTGCGATTACCGTTCGGATTAGACCTTTAAGTAAAAAAAGTGATGCGTATATTACAGAAGGTGCTCCAGAATTTGAAGTTAAAGGTAATTTATTTAAGATAGCATGGGATGAAGCTATAAAAGCAGTCAAGGTTGCTCCAAGTTTAGGGTCAAATATTTTGGGAAACCTTAAAGATGGTTTTGTAATGACAATGAGTATACTTCCTTCAATCATGTCTGTAGGATTAATAGGACTAGTATTGGCAAAATATACCCCTCTATTTGATGGGATAGGGTATCTGTTTTACCCGTTTACTTGGGTCCTGCAAATACCGGAACCAATCTTAACAGCTAAAGCATTATCGGTAGGAATCGCAGAAATGTTTTTACCTTCTTTGTTAGTAGTAAGTGCACCTCTGGTTACTAAATTTATTATTGCAGTGGTTTCAGTATCTTCTATATTGTTTTTCTCAGCGTCAATCCCCTGTATTTTATCTACAGAAATCCCAATTCGTATTTCAGAGCTGGTGATAATATGGCTTGAGAGAACACTCCTTACTTTAATTTTAGTAACCCCTGTTGCTTTTTCATTGCTATAGTATATATCCTGTTTGATTCGCTTAATATGAACATATAAAATAATTGATGAGGAACCAAGAAAAATGATGGTTCCTTTTCTAAATAATGAAATTAAATAAAATTTGATATTGAGAGGAAGGTTACTGTGCGGAATTTGATCCATCTTCCTTCAGAAGACCTGCGTTGTAAGAACTGGCAAATCGAAGGAATCATGAGGATGCTGATCAATACCATCGATTCTGATGTGGCAGAGGATCCGGATCAGCTGATTGTATATGGGACGGGCAAAGCAGCAAGAAACCAGGAAGCCGTTCGCAAAATAATTGAAGAATTGGAACAATTGAATGAAGATGAAACCCTTCTCATCCAATCGGGAAAACCGGCAGTGGTTTTCCGGACCTCGGAGAATGCCCCAAGGGTAATTGCGGTAAATTCGGTAGTGGTTCCTGCCTATGCAAACTGGAAAAAATTTCGCCAGCTTGAACAGAAAGGGCTAACCATGTATGGACAATCCACAGCCAGTGCCTGGGCCTATATTGGTATGCAGGGGATCCTTCAGGGTACCTATGAAACCTTCCATGAGGTAGCGGCCCAGCATTTTCAGGGGAATCTGAATGGGAAATGGATTCTTACCAGCGGTCTTGGTGGGATGGGCAGTGCACAGCCCATCGCGATTAAGATGAATGGAGGAGTTTCCCTGGTGGTGGAAGTGGATCCTGCAAAGGTAGAAAGAAGTATTAAATATAATGTATGTGATGTAGCTACCGACTCCCTTGACGAGGCCTTGCATGATGTGAAAATGGCGATACGCCGTCAAACCCCTTTAAGCATCGCCTTGATCGGGAATGCATCGGATGTGTACCAAGAGCTTTTGTACAGAGGCAACATTCCCGATGTGGTGACGGATCAGACGTCTGCCCATGATTTGCTGAACGGGTATATCCCTTCAGACTACACGGTCCAACATGCGTTCCGTATCCGCCAACAGGTTCCAGAAATGTACCTGGAAGATGCCAAACGGACGGTCGTGCAGCACGTAAAGGCAATGGTAGAGTTTCAGAAAAGAGGCGCAGTTGTTTTTGACTATGGAAATAATATCCGACAGCAGGCCTATATGGCAGGATTAGAGGAAGCTTTTTCATTTTCCAACTTCATTCCGGCTTATATTCGGCATCTTCAATGCGAAGGGTATAGTCCTTTCCGTTGGATTGCTTTATCCGGTAACCCAAATGATATCTATAAGATTGATCAATTTATACTAAATCGTCTATCGGGAAATGATAGAATTAAGCGATGGATTCAATTTGCCCAGGCCAATGTCCGCTTTCAGGGACTTCCCGCTAGAATCTGCTGGTTGAAGGCTGAGGATCGGATTTTCCTCGCCGAAAAAGTAAATGAGATGGTTGCCAGTAAGATGATTCAAGCACCGGTGGTGTTCACCCGTGATCATATGGATGCGGGTTCTATGGCATCTCCCTTAAGGGAGACAGAAGGAATGAGAGATGGCAGCGACGTCATCGGAGATTGGCCCATTTTAAATGCTCTGTTAAACACGGCGAATGGGGCAACTTTTGTCAGTTTCCATCATGGAGGCGGCGTCGGAATCGGTTATTCTCTCCATGCCGGAATGAGCATTGTGGCTGATGGAAGTAAACAAATGACCGAAAAATTTCATCAAGTATTCCTGGGCGATGTCGGTTTGGGAATTGTCCGCTATGCCGATGCCGGATATGATATTGCACAGAAAAAAGCGGAAGAACTTGGGATTGATATAAAGCATCAATGAGGAGGAAGCTATGGATGTTTTGGTTGCAGAAAGAAGTGAGTTTCATCGCAATGGACTAAAATGGATGCTGCATAACTCCGGGCTAGCCATTGATGAATATACAGAGCTTTCCACAGCCGACGAATTCATAACAGAAATAAATAGGGGCCAGTATGACCTGATGATCATTGATGTGGATATGTTAAGGGAGAATGATTGGAGAAAACTTTCCTCGATTACTGATAACTCTATCCTCATCGGGACAACGGAAATAAAGGATTTTCAAACTGCAGTAAGATGTATGGAGGTCCGTTTTTCCCGCTTATTTATCAAACCGATAAATATTCAAAATTTAATGAAGACGTTAAACGAACTTGTAGAAAAGAAGAAAGAAGAAACAATGAAAGACACCCAAAGTGAAATGGAAAAGGCGAAGAAACACTGGGTAGAAAAGCTCATTTCAGGTGAGGTTACCCATCTTAAAGAAATATGGGATCAAGCCCTTCAATTGGGCTATCAGTCCCTTCCTACCGTGGTCATAACGGCCCAAATCAGTCGGTTAAACCAACAGATGAGAAATAAAAGTGATTTGTGGAAAAAGAAAGTTCTTTCCCAGCTGTATGGGCTGATTGAAAGATTTTGCAAGAGTCACAGATTAATCTCTGCATCAGTTAATGATGAATTTGTCATCCTTTACATCCCCAAAAAAGGGGAGCAAAAGAAAGAGACAATAAATATAGTAAAAAGCTTGGGAAATCAGCTGCTGGAGTGGGTAAAAAATGAATCCGGTCATGCATTGTATATAGCGATTGGAAGTGAGTACAAAGATCCGATGAATTTATACCATTCGTATCATGAAGCCAAGCAATTGCAGTCCTTGCAGTTTTATTTTTCTCAGGGAAAAGTAAGCCACTATTCAGATTATCCGGACCTGTTTCGCAAAGAAGTAGTAGAACAATCTGAAGTACCTCTGACTAGCGATGAGGTAAAGGATGATAACATTCAATTTCTCTTTCACCACCTTGAGAGGAACTTAAAGGAGTGGAAAATGAAGGGGGTTAACCCCATATATTACAAATTGACCCTTATTTTTATTCTTAAGGAACTATTAAATAAGTATCAAAAGAGTGAAAAAGAACGATTTAAATCATTTTTGAAATATAGCGAAAATATTCTAAATAGTCAATCGGTTGATGAAATATTTCCAGCGATCAAGGAATATTTTATGGAGCTTTCCGATTCCAAAGCGTTCAATATTCATCATCTAGTCGTTGAAAGGGCCTTGGAGTTTATTCATAAAAATTATATGAGAAGTATCACCTTAGATGAAGTATCTGAAGAAGTAAGTCGCAGTCCATATTATTTCAGCCATCTGTTTAAAAAAGTGATGAACATGACCTTTGTGGAGTATCTGACCCATTTAAGAATTAAAAAAGCGAAGGAACTGTTGCTGGAAGATGATTTAACGGTTGGTGAAATTGCTTCGATGGTCGGATACCAGGACCCTAATTATTTCAGCCGGGTATTTAAGGCTATCAGCGGAGATTCACCCAAGCAGTGGAAAACGCAAAAAAATCTAGAAAGGACAAGAAATTGAACTTACGCCGGCACAAGGTATGTGGCCGCCGTGGACCTTTCCCGGCCTTCCGTTTAAACGGTAGTCCCCCTATTCTCAACAGTTAACCAACTGCCAGTTTACGACTTGTCAGTATACGACCTGTCAGTTTACGACGTGGCAAAATGTTGCGAACATTCTTAAGAAAGTCTAGGGATATTTAAAGGAATTCCCATTAAGATAGAAATAGAAAGTACATTGGTATAAACGATTTGTCAAGGGAGGAACAATATCATGAGCAAATCAGTGTCAACACCAAGAGAAGTTCGGGCACCCCGCGGAACCCGGTTAAATGCAAAAGGTTGGATTCAGGAAGCTGTTCTTCGGATGTTGATGAACAACCTGGATCCTGACGTGGCAGAACACCCGGAGAAACTGGTGGTGTACGGAGGAATCGGAAGAGCGGCAAGAAATTGGGAAGCCTTCGATAAAATTGTAGAAACGCTGAAGAAACTGGAAGAAAATGAAACGCTTTTAATTCAATCCGGCAAACCAGTCGCGGTATTTCGCACCCATAAGGATGCACCAAGGGTACTTTTGGCCAACTCCAATATTGTTCCGGCATGGGCCAACTGGGATACCTTCCATGAATTAGATAAAAAGGGATTAATCATGTATGGCCAAATGACGGCCGGTAGCTGGATTTACATTGGAAGTCAGGGGATTGTTCAGGGGACCTACGAAACCTTTGCTGAATGTGCCAGGCAGCATTTTGGGGGCTCCTTAAAGGGAACCATTACCGTTACCGCAGGATTGGGAGGGATGGGTGGCGCCCAGCCTTTGGCTGTAACCATGAATGACGGCGTGGTCATCGGCATTGAAGTGGATCGCACCCGAATTGAAAAACGGATTCAAACCCGATATTGCGATATGATGGTGGAATCCTTAGATGAGGCGATTGAAATTGCCCAAAAGGCAAAGGAAGAAGGGAAAGCCGTTTCTATTGGGCTTCTAGGAAATGCAGCGGAGGTTCTTCCGGAAATGATTCAGCGCAATTTTATTCCTGATATCATCACAGACCAAACCTCTGCCCATGACCCGTTGAACGGTTATCTTCCCGCAGGGATGACTTTGGAAGAGGGAGAAGAACTAAGGCAGAACAATCCTGAGGAGTATGTGAAACGTTCAAAAACCAGCATGGCTGTCCACGTGCAAGCGATACTGTCCATGCAGAAGCGCGGTGCTGTTGCTTTTGATTACGGAAACAACATTCGTCAAGTGGCTTATGATGAAGGGGTAAAAAATGCCTTTGATTTCCCGGGGTTTGTTCCAGCCTATATCAGACCCCAGTTCTGCGAAGGAAAGGGTCCTTTCCGCTGGGTGGCTTTATCTGGAGATCCTCAAGATATCTACAAGACCGATGAGGTGATTTTAAGGGAATTCTCCTACAATACCCACCTCTGCAAATGGATCAAGATGGCCCAGGAGCGCATTGCCTTTCAAGGACTTCCTGCCCGTATTTGCTGGTTGGGTTACGGAGAAAGGGCTAAATTTGGAAAAATCATCAATGACATGGTGGCTTCCGGAGAAATTTCTGCCCCTATTGTAATTGGCCGGGATCACTTAGATGCGGGTTCAGTGGCTTCTCCAAACCGTGAGACCGAATCGATGAAGGATGGCAGTGATGCCATCGCCGATTGGCCCATCTTAAATGCACTGGTGAATACGGCAGCAGGTGCCAGTTGGGTATCGGTTCATCATGGTGGCGGCGTAGGAATGGGATATTCCCTTCATGCAGGAATGGTGGTTGTTGCGGATGGAACTGAAGATGCCGCGAAACGTCTGGAACGGGTACTCACCACTGATCCTGGAATGGGTGTCGTCAGACATGCCGATGCCGGCTATGATCTAGCCATTGAAACGGCTAGGAAAAAAGGAATCCACATGCCGATGTTGAAATAAAGGAGTTCATATCATGAATTCAGTGATTTATATCAGGAATGCTTCACAGGTTGTAACAGTCGCAGGGGCCAGTAGAGCCCCGAAAAGAGGACCGAAGATGGAAGAGTTGCAGATAATCCATCACGGCGGTGTGGTTGTTCAGGATGACCGTATCCTATTTGTTGGTTCAGATCAAGATGCGGAAGAATTTGTCGAAGATCAATTTGGTCATGTTAAAGAAAATATACGACTCATTGATGCTTCCGGTAAAATCGTTACTCCCGGGTTAATTGATCCCCATACCCATGTGGTGTTTGCCGGAAGCCGGGAAAAGGAACTGGAAATGAGGCTTCAGGGCTCCACTTATATTGAAATCCTGAAGCAGGGCGGGGGAATTTTATATACGACCACCCAAACCCGTGCGGCTTCAGAGGAGCAGCTTTTAGATGAATCCCTGAAGCGGCTCAACCGGTTTCTGGAATATGGGGTAACCACCATTGAAGCCAAGAGTGGCTATGGATTAACTGTGGAGGATGAGTTGAAGCAGCTTCGGGTGGCCCGTCGATTAAATGAAACCCATCCTATTGATATTGTTTCCACCTTTATGGGGGCACACGCCGTCCCTGTGGAATTTAAGGAGAATCCCGATGATTATGTTCACATCGTCATTGAGGAGATGATCCCTCAAGTAGCGGAAGAAGGATTGGCACAATTTTGTGATGTATTTTGCGAAGAAGGGGTTTTCACCGTGGAACAGTCGGAACGGATCCTTGAAGCCGGGAAAAGGTTTGGACTGATCCCCAAAATCCATGCCGATGAGATTGTCCAGTTTGGCGGAGCGGAATTGGCGGCTAAAGTGGGAGCCATTTCAGCCGATCATCTTCTGAAGGCATCGGATGAGGGTATCAAGAGGATGGCAGAAGCGGGAGTGGTGGCTGTTTTACTTCCTGGAACGGCATTTTTCCTCATGGAGGAACCGGCCAATGCCAGAAAAATCATTGAAGCGGGAGTTCCCGTGGCTTTGTCAACGGATCGAAATCCTGGTTCTTCCCCGACAGAATCCCTCCCCCTCATCATGAACCTGGCCTGTCTCACCATGAAAATGACACCTGCTGAGGTGATAGCAGCTTGTACTATCAATGCAGCCCATGCCATTGGACGTGCTGGTGAAATTGGCAGTATCGAGGTGGGGAAAAAGGCGGATCTCGTCATCTTTGATGCTCCCAACTATCAATATCTTCAATATAATTTTGGAGTCAACTTAGTAGATTCCGTTGTAAAGAACGGAAACCTTGTAGTTGAAAGGAGAAAATAAGATGACTTATCCTTACCAGTTTATTGATCCGCCACAGGTGATATACAGAGGTAAGCCGGGATCTCTGGATGAGATGAAAATGGATCAATTGATTCAGGAACACAAACCGGGAAACCCCTTTGATGTCGGGCTGATTGGTGTTCCCCTCTCGAGGTCATCCATCAGTCCTTCGGCTGCCAGCGAGAATCCCAATACCATCCGAGGGATTTGGAGGTCCTTTTCAACCTATAACATCGATTATGATATTAACCTTAATCGGTTAAAGATTGCAGATATCGGCGATATTAGGATGCATATCACGGATATCCTTCGCTGTCATCAGAATATAGAAAATGGGGTTGTTGAAATTTTGGAAGCTAATCCTTCTTTCCTTCCTGTTTTCATAGGAGGAGACCATTCCATCACCTGCCCCATTGTGAAGGGATTAAAGAAATTTTATGGAGTACAAGGAATGGGAAGGGATGGGAAGATCGGAATCCTGCAATTTGATACTCACTTTGATTTGCGTGATTTAAAGGATGGGGGGCCAAGCAACGGCACCCCGATTCGCGGGTTGATTGAATCGGGAGTCATTGAAGGACAGCATGTGGTCAATATTGGACTCCATGGCTATTTTAATACGCACTCCTTAAAAAAATATGCTGACGAGAACGGGGTCAAATATTACACAATAAGAGAAGTTCGCAAACAAGGGATTGAACAGATCATCTCAGAAGCAATTCAGTACCTTAAGGAAAAAGTGGATTTTATCTATGTGACGGTGGATATTGATGTTCTTGATATTGCGTTTGCCCCTGCAGCTCCAGCTTCTACACCGGGAGGTTTAACCACCTGGGAACTCTTTGAAGCCGTCTATTTAGCAGGGAAAGAAGAGAAAGTGATTGGCATGGATGTCGTTTGCTTAGACCCTCATCGGGACCTGAGGAACCTGGCAACTGTTAAAACGGGAGCCCATGTGATTCTAAACTCCTTGTGTGGGTACCTTTCAAGAAAGTGAGCAAAAACTTTACATTTTATAGTAACTATAATATAATTTGAGCATAATGATAAAAATGATCATGCAACAGGTATCTACATAGACGGAATTAAAGAGTTCACTAAGGACGCATCTATAATATGTCAGGAAGGGTGATTCATATGGTTCCCACTTTATTTGTTTGCCATGGGGCACCGTCGCTTGTTATTGAAGATAACGAATATACTCGATTTCTAAAGAATCTGGCAAAGAAATTAAACAAACCTGAAGCAATTGTCATTTTTACGGCCCATTGGGAAAGTGAGGTCATGAAAATTTCCTCATTGAAAGGTCCCTATGAAACCATTTATGATTTTTATGGTTTCCCAGAAGAGTTGTATTCGATCAAATATCCGGCGAAGGGCTCTGTTCAATTGTCCGAGCAGCTTCAGGAGATGTTTCAAACCAAGGGAATTAAAACGGTGAAAGATACTCAGCGGGGATTAGACCACGGCTCCTGGGTAATCCTTCAATTAATGTATCCCGAAGCGGATGTTCCTGTGGTTCAGATTTCTGTAAATCCTACCCTTTCACCAAAAGAACAGTATAAAATCGGTGAAGCCATAGCGGATTTAAGGGATCAGAATGTGTTGATCATTGGAAGTGGCGCCACCGTACACAATTTGGGCACTTTAAAATGGGACATGAAAGCTTCTGAAGAATGGGCAGTTCAATTTGATGACTGGTTGATCGATAAAGTAGAAAATTGGGATGTAAAGTCCATATTTTCATATAGGGATCTAGCTCCCCATGCCCGTCTTGCCGTACCGCGAGAAGAACATTTTGTTCCATTGCTTATCACCATGGGAAGCGGAGATAAGAGTAGAAAGGCCAGGCTTCTCTACCGAGGCTACGATTTTGGAACATTAAGCTACATTTGCATGAAATTCGAGTAAAGCGATCCAGCACCAAACGGATCGTTTTATTTTTTGATATGCCCCCCGTCTTAAGACAAGGGGAGGCTTGTAAGAAGGAGGCTCAACTGATTTGGCAAATGCCCTAAATCTTGGTATGATTACCCTATATGAGAGAATAAGGGGTGGATTGAAATGAATATCAAAATTTCAACGGAGGCCATTTCTACCATTGCAACTGACTGTCTGATTGTAACTTATTGCGAAGATCAGGATAATGTGAAGGGTTTTACCAAAGCCGTAGATGAAGCCCTTGAACATCGGATCTCACAGCTAATTGCCGAGAAAGAGATCAAAGGGAAATTTGGAGAGGTAACCCTGCTGCATAATTGGGGGAAGATCCCTGCCAAGCGGACACTTGTCATTGGATTGGGTAAGGAAAGCAAACTGACCGTTGAAAAAGTACGGGATGCCATGGGAATTGCAGCTCGACACGCACAAAAAGTGGGTATTAAGAACCTAACCTTTGGAGTTTCCAATTATTATGTTGAGAAAAAACTCTGGAATCCCGTAGATATTATTCAGGGGATTGTTGAAGGAGCAGAATTGGGAACCTATACCTTTAAAGGATATAAAAAGAAAGAGGAAAATGAAGTCTCTATCCAGGAATTTATACTTGTTGTTGATTCTGCTCTAAAAAAAGAGGCTATTGAGGTTGGATTAGAGCGTGCAAAGGTAGCGGCCCATGCAACAAAGCTAGCTCGGAACCTTGTCAATGAGCCGGGGAATAAAATGACCCCTGCCATCCTTGCAGAACGAGCCAAACAAATCGCACATAAACGGAATCTGGAGGTTCATATCTTAGATAAAGCAGATTTAGAAGAATTGGGAATGGGAGCTTTGCTTGGGGTAGGCCAAGCCAGTGCCAATGAGCCCAAGATGATTGTATTGAAATATATCGGTGCCCCTGAGACCAAAGAAGTTCTTGGATTTGTTGGAAAAGGAATCACCTTTGATACCGGAGGAATTCAGGTGAAACCGGACGAAGGAATGGGCGAAATGAAGACGGATATGGCAGGGGCAGCAGCGGTGATTTGTGCTATGGATGCAATTGGTGCACTTCGCCCCCATGTGAATGTCATTGCCGTGGTGCCTGCCTGTGAAAACATGATTTCCGGCAATAATCTGAAGCCAGCTGATGTGATCACTTCCTTCTCAGGGAAAACCATAGAAATTGTTCATACGGATGCTGAAGGGCGACTCATTCTTGCAGATGGCATTGCCTATGCGAAGCATCTTGGGGCAACCAAGCTTGTCGATGTTGCGACCTTGACGGGTTCGGTGATTTCTGCCCTGGGGCGTGAAGCGACCGGATTGATTACCAATGATGAGGAATGGGCCAATGAAGTGAAAACAGCTGCCCGGATCGCTGGGGAGAAGGTTTGGCAGCTGCCCAATTATGAAGAATATCAGGAATATATTGAGAGCGAAATTGCGGATATCAAGAATGATGCCGGTCCAGCCGCAGGCTGTATTCAGGGGGGGATATTTATTGGAGCCTTTGCTGAAGATACTCCTTGGGTTCATCTGGATATTGCCGGGACAGCCACCGCAAAAAAAGATAAGGGACATCATCCCAAAGGGGCAACCGGAGTGGGAGTTCGGACCTTGTTGAAACTGGCCATTCGCTACGCTTCTCATTAATAACCACTATTTAAAGGAGATATTGTCATGCGCATTCTTTCAGGTATACAACCTTCAGGGAACTTGCATCTGGGGAACTATTTCGGAATGATGAAACGAATGATCGATCAGCAGGAGAATCATGAATTATTCTGCTTTCTGGTCAATTATCATGCCTTAACCTCTGTTTTTGACCGTGAGTATCTGCGCAAACAGACCTTTGGAGCCGCCTGTGATTTTCTTGCCTTGGGCCTTGACCCCGATAAAACGGTCTTTTGGATTCAGTCGGATGTTCCGGAAGTAACCGAGTTAACCTGGCTGCTTTCCAATGTAACCGGAGTTGGTCTTTTGGAACGCTGTCATGCCTATAAAGATAAGGTGGCGAAAGGGATTGCTGCTAACTTTGGCCTTTTTTCCTATCCGGTTCTCATGGCTGCCGATATTCTTTGTTTTGGCGGGGAAAGGGTGCCTGTAGGAAAGGATCAGAAGCAGCATTTGGAAGTAACCCGGGATATCGCCATTCGGTTTAACCAAACCTATGGCGAAACCTTTGTCATTCCTGAAGCGGATATTGAAGAAAATGTGGCTGTTGTACCGGGGATTGACGGAGAAAAAATGTCCAAATCCTATGGTAACACCATTGAAATTTTTTCCGATGAACAAACCCTCAGGAACAAGGTGATGTCCATTAAGACCGATTCTACCCCAGTTGATGAACCGAAGCCCATCGAGGGGAATATTCTTTATGAATTGTATTCCTTGTTCCTAGATGACAAGGGAAAAGCAGAATTGAGGGAACGTTTCTTAACTCCGGGGCTAAGATACGGAGATGTGAAGAAAGAGCTGTTTGCCATTATCTGGGAATATTTTGCTCCCTACCGGAAAGAACGGGAAAAGTTAGAAGCTGACAGAGGATACGTGATTGACACCATGAAAAAGGGTGCTGAAAAGGCTCGGAATGTTGCTCGCATTTATCTGGACAAAGCCAGAAGCCAAGTTGGACTGGATTATTGGGATCAATGATCAGAATCGAATAATCTTGGATAATACAAATAATCTCCGATGTAGATATCATCGGAGTTTTTTTGTGCAAAGCACTCCTGTTCATCTATTTTAATATGTGAATATATGTCTCCCATCCTCTCTTTTTGAATAATAAGTGGTATTTGTTTGCAAACTATCAGATGACATCAGATCCAAAATACATGAAAAGGAAAGGCGGAATGATCTATGGCAGATCAAATGGAGGATTTAAAAAATACCTTAACCTATATTTACTCTGAGCTGAATCGGATTCAAACCATTGCCGGAACCCTTTCAACCATTGAAAATCGGCATTACAGGGATTTGTTGAATATGGGGGATGACCGGTTGAATCAAATGGCCAATGAAGAGCAGAATGCGGCCAGACAATTGGGACAAGTGAAGCAAATGTGTTTAACGATGGCGCAAAAGGTAGACGAGCTGCAAAAAAATGATGGCCAGACGCTTCAGTAGGTGAACATCATGTTTAAATTTTTAAGCAATTTTGCCCGAAGCATCGTCAATGAAGCGGTAGATAAAGCGATAGAACGCATAGCCAGGGATCAATATACGGAAAATTTATTTGAGTTGGTCCCTGTCACACAAAAAGTGGGTCTAGTCAACCTCATGGAAATTGTCATGCGGTCAAGTCAAGGTCAGCCGCCAACACGACCTTTAGGGAGCCATATTAGATTTTCACCATGGGATAAACTTCTGTTTAATCCCGTTCACCTGTACTTTTTTCCGACACCGGAAAATGTCAGCATAACCACAGCTGTTACCATTGGCCCTAGAGCAAGAAAACCATTAACCATTTCTATTCCCATCATGATCGCGGGAATGTCCTTTGGGGGAGCGCTCAGCAAAAATGCCAAGATAGCTCTTGCCAAAGCTGCTTCTAAGATTGGGACAGCCACCAATAGCGGGGAGGCTGGGCTTATGGGAGAGGAAAGGGATGCTGCCGCTTTGTTCATTGGTCAATATAATCGGGGTGGATGGTTAAATACGAAGGAAAAATATGCTCGTTTGGATGCTATTGAAATCCAACTGGGACAAGGGGCACAGGGTTCAAGCCCCCAAAGGACTTCTACCAAAAATATAGGTCCTGAATATAGAGAAGTTTTCGGTATTCCTGAAGGAGGAGATGCCCTCATTCATTCTCGTTTGCCGGGGATAGATACCAAAGAGCAATTTATGACTCTAGTTCGAAAATTAAAAGATGAAACCGAGGTTCCCGTTGGATTAAAAATTGCCGCCACCCATCACTTAGAACATGAATTGCAAATCGCCATTGAAGCAGGCGTTGATTTTATCACCGTGGATGGTGCGGAGGGAGGAACCCATGCAGCGGCTCCAAGTTTGGAAGATGATCTGGGACTTCCCACTCTTTTTGCTGTATCCCGTGCGTCCAAGTTTCTGGCGAAAAAAGGAATCGATCAGGATGTGAGCCTCATTGCAACGGGAGGATTGGTTACACCTGGCGAGTATTTGAAGGCAATAGCCCTTGGCGCAAATGCCGTATACATTGGAACGGCTGCTATTATGGCACTGGTGGGGGATCAGATGGCAAAAGCCGCTCCATTTGAACCTCCAACCGATTTGGTGGTATATAACGCCAAGATGACTGAGAGACTGGATATTGACCGAGGTGCTACCAATGTATTTAACTTTTTGAATGCAGCGGTCCGTGAAATGGAACTGATTTGTTATTCCCTTGGGAAAACAAGTGTTGCCGATGTTTCCAGATTGGACTTATGTACATTGGACCCTTTTCTCTCCCGGGCAATCGGAGTGGATCTTGGATTTGTCTCCCATGAGGAACAGCAGGAATATTTCAAAGATTTTTCCCGCCTTCCCGTGGTTTACCCACCCGATATGGTCGATCCTGCGGTTTACTCATCTCAACTGGAGAACCCAATCCATTAAGAGTGGGTGAAATCAAAACCATTGATAAGAGCAATGATACCCTCAATTTACCTTAGTGGATGAGGGTATTTTTTCTGATACTTCGTTTAGGGCTTTTTCCTCTATGGGGATGCGAACCATGGTTAACAGCAAACCATTCAGTATGGGAAATAATAAAGCGGGAATATATAGGCCAAAAATTAGGGGAAGGGTAAACAATTCTATGGAGACCACCAAATAATTGGGATGACGGAAAAAACGGTAAGGTCCGCTGCATATCGGCTGAGAGCCTGGCAGAACAATAATCCGGGTATTCCAAAAGGGGCCAAGGGAGCGTATACACCAGTAACGAAGTCCCTGGGCAAGTATGAAAATGACCAATGGCAAAGTCCACCAAACCGGGGGGTAGACTCCAAACCATACGGCTTCTCCGATCATTGCAGCGAAAAAAAAGATATGTAGCCACACAATATATTTATAATGTTCTTTTCCCACTTCAAATCCGCCTTTTGAGAACATCATTTCCTTGTTCTGGTTGGCTATTTTTATTTCTGCAATTCTTTGAAGTGTGACAATTCCCATCATGATAAGAAAAAATGTCATCAATCGTTCATCTCCCTGTCAGTTCCACTGTACAAGAAGCAATTCTGAACTAAATCCCGGACCCAAAGCTGCAATTAAACCGTAATCTCCTTTATGCACAGGAGATTCTAACACCTGTTGGAGAACAAAAAGAACAGTGGGGGATGACATATTTCCATAATCTTTTAATACCTGTTTGGCGGATGACAACTTTTGAGAGGGGATTCCCAATGATTCTTCATAGGCAGCAATCACCTTCATCCCCCCGGGATGAGTAATGAAATGCCGAATATCGTCCATGCTAAGCTGAAATCTGTCTAGAAATTGAAGGACATTGGACTTCATCCACTTGTTGACAATGGATGGGATGTCCCTGGAAAAGATGACCTTTAACCCTGAATTGGTAATATCCCATCCCATCACATCCAGAGAATCCTTCCACGTGGTACTCATGGTATCCACGACTTGCGGCATTGGAGAATGTATTTCCGCCAGATTGGTTTTCCTCTGGTGCAGGGCTTCATGTCCCATAACTAGGACAGCTGCGGCTCCATCGGCAAAAAGGCTGGTTCCGATCAAATTGCTTTTGGAATGATCATTTTGAAGGAAGGTAAGTCCGCATAACTCTATCGCAAGTACCAACACGATGCTGTCGGGAAAGGCTCGGGCGTATTCATAGGCCCGGGTCAGTCCAACGGCGCCTCCTGCACAGCCTAATCCCCATATCGGTGTTCGTTTGATTTGGGGCTTCATGTTCAGGAGATTGATCAATCTGGCATCCATGCTGGGAGTGGCAAAACCAGTGGTTGAAACAAAAATAAAATAGTCAATCTCCGAAGGATGGAGATTTATAGGGTCTAAACATTTGTTAATGGCTTCCATCCCTAATCGTTCTGCAGTTTCTATATATAGACGATTTTTCTCTTCCTGATCATGGTCCTGTTCAAACCATTTCGGAGGGACGCTAAAGTATCTGGTTTCAATCTGGGAATTTTCAAATACCGTTAACAATCGATCAATATCCCGGAATGAGTGATTAAATAATTTTTTTACCAATTGTTTGGCCAAATCCTGTGAAATGCGGTAAGGAGGAACAGCCACTCCTACGGATGAAATAGTTGACACGACGTGACCTCCCAGCTAGATGATTTAATCCAGTTTTAGGATTTGTTAACATGAGAATTTTTATTCGGTCGCCCCCCTTTTATCGATGAAGAACGGCGTATAAATCTAAGGTTTATGTGGATGGGAAGAGATAACATACGATGAAAAAAGCCTCGGACATTTCCGAGGCAAATTTTCATCGATGATGTTTGTAATTTAATTATTTTGCAGTTGAATCATCTTTAAATCCCACTTGTTTGTGAGATCCATCACAGAAGGGCTTGTTTTTGGATGCACCGCAACGGCAAATCGCAAATTGCTCATTCACATCATAAGCATTACCCTTCCCATCTTCCAACCGAACTGGGCCAGTCACAAGAAACGGGCCATCATCCAGTTTTTTAATAACCACATCAGACATATAATTCCCCCCCTTTTGGTCCATCGACTTTATTTTTTGTTTGATAGTTACGAAAAATCAGTAACTTTATTAGTTATATTAAATCAACCAGGATATATTTGTCAAGCAAAAATGAAATGTGACTACCTGTCAGAAATGGGTTGGCGTATAATCATGGTATATTAGAACTCGAATATATCATTCAAAAAAGGGGTGAAGGCATGTTCAATTTCGATCCGTTATATTATCCGTATTCTTCTCGCAGAATGACGGTATTTGCACAAAAGGGAATGGTGGCAACCTCACAGCCATTGGCTGCCCAGGCAGGATTAGATATGCTGAAAAGGGGTGGAAATGCCGTCGATGCAGCGATTGCAACGGCAGCATGCTTAACTGTTATGGAGCCTACATCAAATGGCATAGGGGGAGATGCTTTTGCTTTGGTTTGGATCGATGGCAAGCTGCATGGTTTAAACTCCAGCGGTCCGGCACCCAAAAGCATATCCATTGAGGCCGTACATAAAGCAGGGTATAAGGAAATTCCCAAATACGGTTGGATTCCTGTTACGGTGCCTGGAGCACCGGCTGCATGGGCAGCCCTGTCCGATCGATTTGGCAAGCTTCCTTTGACGGAAGTGTTAAAGCCAGCCATTGAATATGCGGAAAACGGATATCCCGTATCTCCGGTACTAGGGAAATTTTGGAATAGAGCATACCGGATTTATAAAGAATTAAAAGGCGAAGAATTTAAGTATTGGTTTGAAACCTTTGCACCAAATAACAGGGCTCCTGAAATTGGAGAAGTTTGGCGTTCGGTAGATCATGCGAGGACATTGCAATCCATTGCCGAGACAAAAGGAGTCTCCTTTTATCAGGGAGAATTGGCTGGAAAAATTCATCAATTTTCTCAGAAATATGGGGGTTTTTTAACCATTGAGGATTTGGCTGAGTATTCACCTCAATGGGTAAACCCTATCGGAATCCATTACCGTGGTTATGATGTTTGGGAAATCCCTCCCAATGGACAAGGATTGGTGGCCCTGATGGCCTTAAACATCCTCAAGGGGTTTCAATTTGCTGAGAGAGATTCCCTAGATACCATTCATAAACAGATTGAAGCTCTTAAGCTTGCTTTTGCCGATGGGAAAAAATACATTACTGATCCCGATAAAATGAAGGTATCAGTTGAAGATTTATTATCCGACGGTTTTGCAGAAGAAAGGAGAAACCTGATTCAGGATCAGGCGATCATGCCGGAAGCAGGCTCACCGGCAAAGGGAGGAACGGTATATCTGGCCACGGCGGATCAAGATGGAAACATGGTCTCTTATATTCAAAGCAATTACATGGGATTTGGCTCTGGATTAGTGGTGCCGGGAACAGGGATAAGTTTGCAAAACAGGGGACATAATTTTTCCCTAGACTCTTCCCATGATAATCGGTTGGAGCCTGGGAAGAGGACATACCATACCATTATTCCTGGCTTTTTAACCAAAGAAAATGAGGCCGTTGGGCCGTTTGGTGTAATGGGTGCATTTATGCAACCCCAGGGTCATCTTCAAGTCATCATGAACACCATTGATTTTCATTTAAATCCCCAAGCGGCTCTGGATGCCCCCAGATGGCAGTGGTTAGATGGGAAAATAGTGGAAGTGGAGCCTTCTTTTCCGCCACATATCGTTGAAGCTTTAGGCAGAAGAGGACATCAGATTCAGGTGGCAGCGGATTCAGGGAGCTTTGGACGGGGACAGATCATCTGGAGAGACCAGAAGTCAGGGGTGCTTGCTGGAGCCACTGAACCGAGGGCAGATGGAACAGTAGCAGCATGGTAATAGAGGAAGTCCAAAAAATCCGGAAAAAATTGCTGTCGAATTTGAACAGACTCCGGTAGGAAATTTTCCCAGTTATTTTGGCAAAATGGATAACTTTTAATCAAAATGCCAAAACTAACCCTGGGAGGTGATCGATATGCCGAAAGAAACCATGGCCGGAACCAATGTAAACAAGGTTCGTGCTCAAAATCAAGCATCTGCTGCAGGAAACAGTGATGTAGAATTTGCTTCTGATACTGATGCGCAAAAAGTGCGCCAGCAAAATCAAAAATCTGCAGCAAAAAAGAAGTAACAAGCGATAAAGAAAGCACGTGAATGATTTAAATGCTTGACAGGGATTGGATAAACCAATCCCTTTTCTTTATACATTGGTTTTCGCTATTAAGGACTTGGCGATAAGCCAAGTTTTTCTAATGATTATATGGTACAATATGGTTACCGTTTCGCATGATGAGGAGGTCCTCCTGTTGATAAGAGTGGAACAATTAACCAAGATTTACGGATCAACTCCCGTGGTGAATGACATTTCATTCTCGGTTTTCGAAGGGGAGATCTTTGGATTATTGGGGCCTAATGGAGCCGGAAAAACCACGACAATGGAAATGATGGAGGGTCTGAGGAAACCGGATAAAGGGCAGATTTTCATTGATGGATTGGATTTCTGGAGGGATAGCGCCAAAATAAAGGAAATCATTGGCGTTCAGCTTCAATCCACTTCGTTATTCGAACTTTTGAAGGTTAAAGAGATCCTCTCGCTATTTGCTAGCTTTTACCAGAAACGAGAGCCGGTAGATCAGCTGCTGAAGGAACTCATTTTAGAAGAAAAAAAAGAAAATCTGGTTAAGGAATTATCTGGTGGACAAAAGCAGCGGCTGGCCATCGCCACTGCGCTGGTAAATCAGCCTAAAGTTATTTTTTTAGATGAGCCGACAACCGGCTTAGATCCTCAGGCCAGGAGAGGGTTGTGGGATATTATCCAAAAGCTGAGGGAGCAGGGGAAAACTATCCTGTTATCCACCCATTATATGGAAGAAGCTGATCATCTTTGTGATCGGATTGCCATTATGGATCAAGGCCGAATAATCGCCCTTGATACCCCTGGTAATCTAAAGAAGAGGATCGGGTTTTCAGGAACAATTCATTTTCGTACTCCTAAAACTGATCTGGAAAGCCAAAACTGGTATTTAGATCAAGTAGAATTGGTTCAAAAGAATGGGGATGAAGTCATTCTGTTCTCCAGGGACATCCATCAAACCCTGAAGAATTTGTTTCATATCATTGACCAGGGGGTAATCATCCATGACCTTCAATCCCATTCTGTTACTTTGGAAGATGTATTCCTCCAGTTAACGGGAAGAAGGTTGAGGGATTAAATGAAATCATATGTACAATTAACGTTGGCCCAACTCAGGTTATTTATGAGAAATAGGCAGGTTATTTTTTGGACCCTGCTATTTCCCTTATTTATGATGTTTCTCTTTGGTTCCTTTGTTGGCCAAAGGGGAGGAATTACCGTAACAGGAGGAGTGATTGATTTTGATCAGTCGAAATATTCAAAGCAGGTCATCACCCGTTTAGCAGAAAATCCAGGAATCACCTTGATTCCGCTGACGGATGAGAAAGAAGCGAGCAGCCAACTACAGCAAGGAGAAATCTCCTTTTATATCCTCTTTCAAAGGGGGATGGGGAATCAAATTGATGAAGATTTAAAAGGCAAGGGAACCAAGGCAAATCATCCTATCAAGTTAAGATATACTTCTTCCAATATGACGCTTACCCAAATGCTAATCGCAATCGTTGAAGGAACGGTCGACCAATTAAATAAAGAGTGGTTGGGGTATACCCCCCTTCTAACTGTGGAAAAAGAGCAGATAGACATTCTTCCGCTATCATATATTGATTTTTTAATTCCCGGAATTTTGGCTTTGATGATTATGAATACCAACTTAAACGGAGTGGCAGGAACCATTGCTTCGTGGAGGGAAAGGGGAATCCTCCGCCGATTTCGAGTTACTCCTTTGCCTAGTTGGGTTTTTATTGGAAGCCAATTATCGGCTCGTCTGTTGTTGAATGGCGTACAAGCTTTCATTGTTTTGCTTATTGGATTTTTTGTTTACGGAACCCATGTTTATGGTTCGTGGATGATACTAATTCTATTTATCCTGGTTGGAACAGCGGCGTTTATGGCCATCGGATTTATGATTGCCAGCTTGGCTAAATCACCGGAAAGTGCAAACCCCATTGCAGGATTTATCTCATTTCCGATGCTTTTTCTCGGAGGGGTATTTTTTCCGATTCAAGATTTGCCAGCCTTTCTTACTCCCATTATTAAGATCATCCCGATTACCTATTTAACAGAGGGCATGAGAAGGGTGATGAATGAGGGAGCTTTAATTCAGGATGTGTGGACTGATCTATTGGTCCTTCTGTTGTGGCTGATTGGAAGCTTTATTATTTCAAGCAAAACATTTCGATGGCAATAAAAAGACTTGGCGGGAGGTCTCCCAATATACCTGAACATGAATAGGAGAATGATCAGATGATTATTGGAATCGGTATTGATTTGGTGGAAATCAGTCGGATCAAAAAAATAATAGAAAATCAGGGACGGTTTATCTATCGGATTTTCACTCCAAGGGAAATCGCCTTATTCCCCAGTAACGGCCTGCGGCGGATTGAGTATATTTCCGGAAGATTTGCGGCAAAAGAAGCCTTCAGCAAGGCGGCAGGGACGGGAATCGGTAGGAGATGTTCATGGAAGGATATTGAAATTATCCCCGATGATTCGGGCAAGCCTTATTTGTGGTTAAGCCAGGAAATGATACAAAAGCTGTCCTTTACCAGCCGGATGAAAATTCATCTTTCCATTTCCCATGGCAAGCAATATGCCATTGCCCAGGTCATTTTAGAAGACTCGTGAACTTTTATCAATCGGAATGCACCTAGTCAGCATAAATGGACAGGTAAGGACATACATATATAACGCGGTTAGGAGGGAAAAATGTGTTGTTGGTGACTGCGCAGCAAATGCGTGAAATGGACCGATTCACCATTGAAAAGGTTGGGATTCCGGCGGAGATTCTCATGGAAAATGCCGGAGTGGCAGTGGCGAATGAGGTGGAAAAAAACCTTAACCACAGGGGAACGATTCTTGTCTTGTCAGGCCATGGTAATAATGGGGGAGATGGTTTTGTTGCTGCAAGGCATTTGTCAAACCATGGACATCCGGTATTCACGTGGCTTGTGGGATCTGCGGATAAAATGAGTCCAGAAACAAAGCTTCATTATGAAGCCTTGAAAAGGGCTGGATATCCTGTTTATCGGATGGAGTCGGATTGGGCATTGTTCCAGGAGCACCTTGCAAGGGCAGAAGTGGTTGTGGACGCCTTGCTGGGAATTGGAATAAAAGGGGAATTACGGGAGCCTGTCAGGGGGGTCATATCCTATGTCAACCGGAACAGAAAAGGGACTGTCATTTCAGCGGATATTCCCAGCGGCCTGGACAGCGATACAGGAAGCGTAAAGGGAGAAGCAGTTTATGCTGATAAAACCGTCACTTTTGCTTATCCAAAGTGGGGGCATTTTCTGGGCAGGGGAATTATGCATACCGGACAGTTAATTGTTGCCGACATCTCCATTCCCCCCATGGTTTCTAAACAATGGTCAGCAAGTGCAGGGGTGCTGTTGGAGGACGAGTTGATTTCTTCCTATATCCCTCCAAGAAAAAGGGATTCCCATAAAGGAACCTATGGCCATGTCTGCATCATTTCAGGCAGCAGGCAGATGGTCGGAGCCCCTGTATTGGCTGCCCAAGGAGCTTTACGCACAGGTGTAGGGATGGTTACCTTGGCTGTTCCGCGAATTATGCTGGATGTGATTGGCACGAAGATCATGGAACCGGTTCTATGGGACTGGGAATCCACAGGAGATCATTTTTCTCCGCAAAGCTCACAGGTTTTAAGGGAGCGATTGTCCCGTTATCGGTGTGTGGCCCTAGGGCCTGGAATCGGGGTGTGGGACGGAGCGGAGGAATGGTTGGAGAGAATTCTGTCAACCTGCGAGATTCCTCTTATTTTGGATGCTGACGGAATCAATATTCTTGCCAGAAACCCTTCGATCCTTAGAAAGAAGCAGGGACCTGTGATTCTCACCCCTCATCCCGGTGAAATGTCCCGTTTGCTTGGATGCACGGTCACGGATGTAGAAGAGAACAGACGGGAAGTTTCCCTGGATTTTTCCGAAAAATTTGGAGTATATGTCTTACTAAAAGGACATCGTACCCTGATTACCACTCCGGACAAGAGAATTTTTTTAAATCATACGGGAAACTCATCGATGGCAAAAGGTGGTTCCGGAGATGTTTTGACAGGTATGATTGCCGGTTTGATTGCACAATCTGCTGATGTAGAAAAAGGATTGTTATGTGCTGCATATATTCATGGAATTGCCGGAGAGCTAAGCAGCCGCGAGTCCTTATATTCGCCAGTAGCTTCTGACCTTATTCAACAAATCGGTCGAGCAATGCAAAAATTGTCCTTAAAAGGACGGCAGGGCTGACACATTTCCCAGGAAATTGACATGGGTCCCTCCTTTGTCGAAATCAGACGAAGGGGATGATGATTCGTTGAAACGACTTAGCTTCGTTTTTATACTGTTGTTGGTTTTTACACTCCTGTTGGCAGGTTGTGGAACAAAGGATGAAGCCGATATACTTAAATCTTTGGAGAAAAAAATGGATGAATTAGACGGATACAAAGCAAATGCCTTGTTATCCATCAATACCGGGAATACACCACAACAATATGATGTGGAAATCTGGTATAAGGAACCAGATTTTTACCGAATTGCTTTAAATAACAAGGAACGGGAAATTACCCAAATTATTTTAAAAAATGAAGATGGGGTTTTTGTATTAACTCCGCATCTGAACAAAAGTTTCCGTTTTCAAAGTGACTGGCCGGACAATCAAGGTCAGGTTTATTTATATCAATCTCTGGTAAAAAGTATTTTTGATGACGGAGAAAGAAAGTTTTTACCCGAAGGTAACGTATATTCCTTCGAGGTAAATGCAAACTATCAAAATAGGAATTTGGTCAAACAGAAAATTTGGTTGAATGAAGACGGACTAACTCCCGCAAAAGTAGAAATTATGGATGCGGATGGTAATGTTTTGGTAGGTTTAGAGTTTAATGATTTTCAATTCACTTCTGATTTTGAGAAGGATTCGTTTGACAACGAAAGAAATATGACCAGTGGATTACTTCGCTCTGTTCCTGCCATGGCCCAGGAAAAACCAAAGGGCAGTTTTGGAGTGATTATTCCCTCTTATACACCGGACGGGGTGGATTTAGTAGAGCAAAAAGAAGTGACGATAGACGGGGAACCATCCGTTGTTTTGAAATTTAAAGGGGTTTATAATTACTCCTTGGTTGAAGAAAGACCAAAATCTATATCGGTCAGTTTGCCATACGGAACACCTGTGGATTTAGGGCCGGTCATTGGAGTGATGTCACTAAACGGGAAACCGTCACTCACCTGGACCTATGATGGAGTAGATTATTTGCTATCAGGAGACCTTCCTGAAGTGGAGATGGTGAGTATCGCCAAATCCGTGTTTGGGCAAACGGGTAAATAGTCCGGTAAATCATAAAGTGAAATGGACAGGAGACGCCTGTCCTTTATTTTTTTAATGTTCCTTTGTCCGATGGCGAAGTGACACTAAGACTAAAGTACGGAGTCCTAAAAACATCTGGGTAACTGAAAGATGGAGTCAGTTTGAGGGATCATGTCTATTTCCATGTTTGACAAAAAATAAAGGGATGTCTAAGATTTTAGATATATGTATATTGATAAAAGCAGGTGATTCATTTGAAAAATGATGAGATCATCATCAGGGAGGAGTCATCCTATAAAGCATTATTGCTTAGAAAGAGCTGGAGAATGAAGATGGGTGAGACCTTATTTTTTATCTTTGCTTTACTTGCCCTTGGACTCATTCTAAACAGTGATTCTACAACATATAAGATTGGTGCGTTTGTAGCTGCCGCTTTGGTCGTAGGGCTTGCACCATTTTTTTACCGCTATTGGCTGAAACCGGTATATACCCTAACGAGGAAAGAACTAATTATTGAAACCAGAAATAAGAAGATGAGAATCCCTTTATCCAAGGTAGATACAAGCTATGATTTACGACATTTCTTTCTTATAGATGGGAAAAAGACGCCCCTTATGGTATCCGATCAATTTATTTCTCAACTGACGAAGGAAATTGAAAAGAGAAATCGCAGGAAAAAATAATATAACATCAGTATGAAAATACTTTTCATATCAATTTGTGACCCTTCGAGTCATGGATGTTTAGTTCCACCGCTATACTTACTTTGAAGATAAGATGGGAAGTGGAAGGATGCAGATGAGAACCTGGGCAGAAATCAATTTGTCTGCGATATCTCACAATATTACCCTTTTTCGCAAGCATATCCCTAAAGAAGCAAATATTATGGCTGTGGTAAAGGCAAATGGTTATGGGCATGGAGCCGCTGAAGTAGCGAAGACCGCTTTGCAAAGTGGGGCATCGTGGTTGGCGGTTGCTACATTGGAAGAAGCAAAAGAATTAAGAAAAACGTTTCCATCGGTTCCCCTCTTAATACTCGGATATACTCCTCCGGAAGGAATGGGAGAAGTAGCTGAGTTTTCCTTGTCTGCTTGCGCTTTCGACAGGGATGTGTTAAAACAGGCATCAGAAGAAGGGGAGAAACGGGGAAAGATCATTCCTGTTCATTTAAAAGTGGATACAGGGATGGGAAGAATCGGTGTGACAAATAAGAGGGAATTACTATCTCTCCTCCAAGATATCAAACAATCACCCTATTTGCAGTTGGAAGGATTATTTACTCATTTTGCTTGTGCTGATGAAGAGGACAAGAGTTACTCTTATCAGCAATATGAGCGGTTTCGACAATTTATTGAATGGACTAAGGAAGAAGGAATCACTCCTAAAATCATTCACTGCTCAAATAGTGCGGCTGCAATGGCTTTTCCCGAATGGAGTCATGATGGGATACGGCTAGGAATTAGCATGTATGGTTTATATCCGTCCCCGGTAATGAAAGGTTTGAACTTTCACCTTAAGCAAGCAATGACCTTAAAGAGTAGAGTAGTTCATATCAAGGAAGTGGAAAAGGGAACTCCAATCAGTTATGGAGCCACTTATCAGAGCAAGGGTATAGAAAAAATTGCCACTATTCCGGTTGGTTATGGAGACGGTTATTCAAGGCTTTTTTCCAATCGTGGGAAAGTGCTGATTGATGGAATAGAGGCTCCCATTGTGGGCAGAGTATGCATGGATCAAATGATGGTCAATGTCACCCATATTCCTCATGTCAAGGTTGGGGATGAAGTGGTTCTTTTTGGTTATCAAAAGGATAAATTGTTGTCATTAGATACATTGGCGGAGATGATAGGGACCATAAATTATGAGATTCCCTGTGTCATTACGGGAAGAGTCCCTCGCATTTATACCCATTCTTATTGACAGGATCAGTAAACCGGTAGGATGGTGTATTTTTCATGAAAAAGATATATATGATGGTTGCAGGAGTCCCAGTGACATGGTAGAATCAACAGAGGTAAAAAAGAACTGCATTTTTGACATTGCTAACTTTTTCCTTCGACTGAAATGGAGGAATTTCGCTAAAAATGGCGAATAATATGGTATCAGTGATGTGTATCAGTGAAGTTATACTTTCTTATCTGCTAAAAAAGTATAATTTGAAAAATAAACCGACATAATGTTATTAGAATCATTGGTTTCTTTTACTCTGTGATTGGTGGCATGGAGAAGTGTTGGAGGTGTCAATGTAGGTGTCAAACATTAACACGAAACGCATTATGATTAGCTTACCGCAAAACTTACTTCAAGAGGTTGATGGTTTAGCAGCTAAGGAAAAATCAAATCGAAGTGAACTCATTCGACAGGCGATGAAGATGTATTTGCGGGAAAGAAAGAAAAAATTTATCCGTGAAACAATGCAAAAGGGTTATATGGAGATGGCAAATATTAATCTAAACATCGCATCTGAAGCTTTTCAGGCAGAGGAAGAGGCTGAGAGCACGTTAACCCGCTTGGTTAGTGGGGTGTAACACTTGATAGTTAAGCGTGGCGATGTATACTTTGCGGACCTTTCACCTGTAGTTGGTTCTGAGCAGGGTGGAGTACGACCAGTATTAGTGATCCAAAATGATATCGGTAACCGATTTAGTCCCACGGTCATCGTCGCAGCGATAACAGCTCAGATTCAAAAGGCAAAACTGCCCACGCATGTAGAAATCGACGCGAAGGCCCATGGTTTTGATCGGGATTCTGTTGTTTTGCTTGAACAGATTCGAACCATTGATAAACAGAGGTTGACTGACAAAATTACACATCTTGATGATGAAATCATGATGAGAGTGAATGAAGCCCTACAAATCAGCCTGGGGCTTATTGATTTTTGACCGGACGTCCTTACAAAGAAGTAAGGGCTTTTTTTATTTACAACAAAATCGTGATCACGATTTTGTTGTAATATAGACAGGAGATTAGAAAGAAAATAGAGAAATTATAGAAGAGGAACGATTGGAGGAAGTCTGATTTCAGATTTGTGATCTGGAGGGATTATGGATGGAGACTCAACTGATATCCTTAGTGAAAAAAAATACCGAACAAATTATTTCAGAGTGGAATAAACAGATGACCATCCATCGGGGAGAACTACAGCTTCAAAACACATCCGATGAGGACTTTGGCAACAGTAATGAAGAATTTGTTCGTTTAATCATTAAGGCCCTCTCAACAAGTGGAGAAGAGAGAAATATATTGATTAAAGATTTTGCGAAGAAAAAGATTATTCTTGGCTGGCCCATTATTTACCTGACACAAGGGCTGCATTTATTCAAAAAAGTATTTATCCGCCTCATTGATGAAGGAGATGATAATTCTTGTTCTCTTACCCTAAAAACGTTTAATGAAGTGGATGATTGGGTGGGGACTATAACCCATCTTCTGATGAAAGAATATATTGGTTCATGGGAACATACCGTAAAACAACAGCAGATTGCCTTAAGGGAATTATCTGCTCCGGTGATCCCGGTTTTTGAAGGAATCAGTGTTCTCCCATTAATTGGATCTATTGATACAGAACGAGCTAGGCAAATTATGGAAAATCTTCTGAATGGGATTATACGACATGAAACCAAAGTGGTGTTAATTGATATAACAGGAGTACCCATGGTGGACGCGATGGTGGCTCATCATATTATTAGGGCGGCAGAGGCTGCCCGTTTGATAGGATCCATGACCATTTTGGTGGGAATTCGGCCGGAAATTGCCCAGACAATCATTCATTCAGGCATTAACTTGCAGCAATTTATGACCTGTAGCTCTTTGAGGAACGGAATTACTTTAGCCCTTCAAATGACGGGAAAAAGTATTGTGGATAGGGGGCGAGAGTAGATGGAAAAAAAGAGTATGCCCATTCTAAGGATGAAGGATTATTTATTGGCTTCCATTCAAATTGAATTGGATGATGATTCGGCATTAAGATTCCAAGAAGATTTGTTAAAGGAAATCCATCGGACGGAAGCAAAGGGAGTGGTCATTGATTTGACATCCGTCAAATGCATAGACAGCTATATTGCCCGAGTGTTAAGTGATATCGTCAGCATGGCTAAGCTCATGGGTTCTGATGTCGTACTTACCGGAATTCAACCCCCCGTTGCCATCACCCTGGTTGAACTGGGAATTACTTTGAATAACATAAAAACTGCACTCAATTTGGAACAGGGATTAGCGAAGTTAAAGCAATCCGTGGAGGAATAATCTATGGAAATGACATCTTGTGTCCAAATTGAATCGGAAATGGATATCGTCTCTGCTCGGAAAATCGGGCGAGATTTAGCGAAAAAAATGGGATTTGGCGAGGTGGATCAAGCTCGGATTGCGGCGACGATTTCAGAGCTAGCCAGGAACATTTATCTTTATGCGGGAAAAGGAACCATTTGTATTTATCAGATTGCTGAGGATGGTAGACAAGGATTAACGATTGATGCAGTGGATAATGGGCCAGGAATAGATGATATTCAAAGGGCAATGGAGGATGGGTTCTCCACATCAGGAGGATTAGGTGCCGGACTCCCCGGTGTAAAGCGTTTAATGGATACCATTTCTGTTCATTCTGAACGGGGAAAAGGAACTAAAATTTCCGTGACGAAATGGCGAAGTTAGGGGGAGAAAAATGGCGTGGTCATTAATGGATCAATATAGGGACTTGCTTCTGTCTTATCTTCATGGAAAAAAAGAAAATCACCTTTATATGGGACAAAAGCTAAGCAGATGGATGATGGATGAACAAATCACCCCTGAAGAAATCATTCACATGCACTTGGAAGCCATGAAGTCCTTTGAAGAGGAATTGCCTCAAAAGGTATCTGATTCCTTTTCGTTTCTTATTGAAGTCATGGTTGGATATGGAATGGCATACCGGGAGCATCAAAGTTTGCGAAATAATCAGCAGCAATTAAATATGCAAATCGAATGGGCCGCCCAAATGCAAAGGACCCTTCTGCCAAAAGAGGTTCCTGTGATCCCGGGATTGGATATTGGAGTCATTAGCAAGCCTGCCCAGAAAATGAGCGGTGATTTCTACCAATTTCTTTATCATGGGTCTCGTCATTTGGGAGTTGCCGTTGCTGATATTGTAGGAAAAGGGGTTCCTGCAGCACTCAGTATGTCGATGATTAAATATGCGATTGATGGGCTGAAAGAAAGACAATTTCAACCAAGGGCATTATTAAAAAGGCTTAATGAATTGGTCGTCAAAAACGTGGACCCTGGGATGTTCATTACGATGATTTATGGCGTTTACGATATGGAACAGTACATCTTTCATTATGCATCAGCTGGACATGAGCCGGGATTTTATTATTGTCAGAAAGATGATTCTTTTTATGACATGAAAACCAAAGGGCTTGTTCTCGGAGTTGATCCGAAAACGGAATATCCAGAGTTTGCTTTGCAGCTTCATCCTGGGGATAAGATTTTATTGATGACTGACGGAGTTCTTGACATAAAATGGAACGGGGATTATCTGGAGAGAAGTCAACTTGCCGCAATATTCAAGGAAGAATTGGATTCATCTATGCAAAAAATGGCTGAAAATATTTACCGAAGATTGATTCATTTGTCAGACTATAAATTAAGGGATGATTTTACACTGATCGTTATGGGACGATCAGTGTAAGTTTGACCACATGTCAGAAGGGGAATAAGTACGGAAAGTGGAGGGTGGAGCTAATGGTGCAGCTAACATTAAAAAAGGTAAAGGATGATCATCGGATTACCCTTTATATGTCAGGGGAAATAGATGCTTTTACTTCAACACAATTAAAAGAAGGCCTGGAATCCTGTTATCAGGAGAAAGCAACACACGTCATTTTAGACTTCGGAGATGTTCACTATATGGATAGTACAGGCTTGGGAGTCCTAATTGGTGCGTTAAAGCATACTAAACAACATGGGATTCGATTCCAATTAATCAACTTAAATGCCAGGCTGAAGCGGCTTTTCTCTATCACCGGTTTAACGGAGGTTATGGAAATTAAAGATGAGGGAGAGCAAGGTAATGGGTAAGTCGTCAGATTTTGTAGAGTTAAAAATTCCTGCATTGCCAGAATATATTGCGGTTGTTCGGTTAATGATTTCTGGTATAGCGAGTAGAATGGGGTTTTCCTACGATGATATTGAAGATATAAAAATTGCTGTTGCAGAAGCCTGCACCAATGCAGTCAGTCATGCTTATGAAACAGAACGGGGAACCATTATTGTTGGGTGTGCCATAGATCAACTGAAGTTGGAAATCACTGTAATTGATCATGGAAAAAGCTTTGATTATGAGAAAGTGAAAGGATTGGTGGGGCCCATATCCCCGGATACAGCTATTGATCAGCTGAAAGAAGGCGGTCTGGGACTATTTCTGATACAGACCCTTATGGATGAAGTGGAAATTTTCCATGATACCGGGGTGATCGTCTTAATGAGAAAGTATCTCAGGAGGGATGAGGTGGAAGGTGATGTCTGTTCATTCGCAACCAGTCCCAGGCGGTAATGAACTGCATCAGCTGCTTGAGAATTACCATCGCCACCCCAGCCAAGAAATAAAAACCAGGATTGTCACCTATTATTCTGATTTGGTGGATAACATTGCCTTTCGATTCGCCTCAGGAAAAGAATTAAAAGAGGACCTATATCAAGTAGGGATGATTGGTCTCCTTTCGGCAATTGATAGATTTGACCCTTCTTTAGGGAAAAATTTTGAGAGCTTTGCCATTCCTACCATCATTGGAGAAATCAAAAGGCATATCCGAGATAAAACATGGAGTGTTCACGTTCCAAGAAGGATTAAAGAGTTAGGGCCCAAGATTAAAAGGGCAGTGGAGGATTTAACCACAGAGTTAGGACATTCCCCGCGTATAGAGGAGATTGCTTCTTATTTAAACCTGTCTGAAGAAGTGGTATTGGAAGCGATGGAGATGGGAAAAAGTTATCAAGCTCTATCTGTTGATAGTGCTATTGAAGCGGATGGTGAGGGCGGGACGATCACCCTTTTGGATTTAATTGGTCAAAAAGAAGAGGGATATGAAATCGTTGATAAGCAGTTGTTGCTGTCAAAAGCTTTTAAGGTTTTAACCCAACGGGAAAAGGAGATTATTTATCTTACTTTTTTTGAGAATTTAAGTCAAAAGCAGGCCGGTGATCGACTGGGGATATCTCAGATGCATGTATCACGTTTACAGAGAAGAGCTTTGGAAAAATTAAAATCAGCTATTAAAGTGAAATCATCGGAGTGAAGCCCCTATGATTATTGAGAAAAACTTAAGAGATTTGCAAATTGGCATTTACCAAAGGGCTAAAAACGGGAGACCCTGTTGTGGAGATAGTTTTTTGGCAGGAGAATATAATGAAAGAACCGTGATTGCCATTGCTGATGGTTTGGGAAGCGGGGAAATGGCCAGGAAAGCATCGGTATTGACGATTTCCCATTTAAGGAAGCATTGGGATGGTAAGCCGAAAGATATCTTGGGCCACTGTAATGAGAAGCTTAAGGGGACCAGGGGGGCGGTTTTAAGCATGGTCAGCATTGACCCTCAGAAAGAGGAACTCTCTTTTTGCGGAATTGGAAATGTTCAACTGATCATATTGAAAAATGATGCGCAGTGCATGCATGGCATTCCTTCACCCGGTTTTTTGGCAGGTCTCCCTGTTATGGGACGGGAAGATGTTTTTACCTTTGAGAGGGGAGATACTTTATTGATGTATTCTGATGGATTTGTTTTGCCCAGCCGTTGGAAAGAACTGGTCTGCTGTTTACATTCTGTATCCGAACTCATTTATGAACTGATCAAAAATATAAATGAAAAGGATGATCTGACTCTCATTGTTGCCCGATACACAATATGATAAAATAAACTGAATCATTAAAAAAGGAGTGCATGGAATGAGGAATGTAGCGATTAACAAGATGGTGCAGTATATTTTTACTGAAAATCAGTTGAGAAGCCACTGGGAGGAGGAAAATAAAGAAATTGACTTTGATTCCCTTACACCGGATCAACTGATGAAAATTGCTGTTTCCATGTTGTCTAATGCATCCTTGAGTGAGTTGGAGCATCACATACTTGGACATGGTTGGCGTACGGAAGACGAGATAGAAGGAAAGATGATTTCTGAGGATGATTCATATCATAATATGCATGTAGAGGTCATTGATACGGAACAGGAAGGCCCAGCGGCAACAATTGTCATTGATCGGATTTTACGTTTGAATTGTGTGGGATGTGATTTTTATTTTTATATAGATGACTTGGATTATGACGTCACCAAGCTAAAATGTCCCCATTGTGGGGGTTCTGTCTCACCGGGAAAAACAAAGCGGATTGTAAAGAAGAAACATCAATAAGTACTGTCAAAGGGCAGTACTTTTCTATGATATAAATGGAGGCGGGTATATGAACCAGGAAACGCAATTGGCCGGTTGGATTGGCGAGGAGCTTAACCAGCCCCAAAATAAGGTACAGGCAGTTATACAATTGTTAGATGAAGGAAATACCATTCCATTTATTGCACGTTATCGAAAAGAAATGACCGGGGAAATGGATGAAACTGTCATTCGTCAAATCCAAGAACGGTTGAAATATCTCCGTTCTTTGGAACAAAGAAAACAAGAGGTTATCAAAAGCATTGATGAACAGGGGAAATTAACAGAAGCACTGATCAAAAAAATTACAGAAGCAAAAAAGCTTCAGGAAGTGGAGGATATTTATCTTCCTTATAAGCCCAAGAGGAGAACAAGAGCAACCATTGCCAAAGAAAAGGGGCTGGAACCCCTTGCACAATGGTTAATTTCTCTTCCCCAGGAGGGTGTGCCATCAGAACAATTTCACCAATACATAAATGAAGAACTGGGGGTGACTTCAGCAGAGGATGCGGTCCAGGGGGCGTGTGATATTATTGCCGAATGGATATCCGAAAAAAGTGATTACCGCCAATGGATCAGAGAAGCTACCCACCATTATGGTAAAATTAAGGCAGAGAAGAAAAAAGAAGACTTGGACCCTGAAGGAATTTATGAGATGTACTACAGCTATGAAGAGCCTGTAAAGGATATCGTTCCCCATCGTATTCTGGCTATGAACAGGGGTGAAAGGGAAGGAGTTCTTCGGGTAACGATTCGAATAGATGAAGATCGTATCTTCAAGTATTTGACGAAACAGGTGATACGTAAGCCGACCATCGTGGCCGATTTGTTGACTGAAACCATTAAAGATGCTTACAAAAGATTGATTGCCCCAGCCATTGAAAGAGAGTTGCGCAATCAATTAACTGAAAAAGCGGAACATCAAGCGATTCTTGTATTTTCCGAAAACTTGAGGAATTTGCTCTTGCAACCACCGGTGCGGGGCAAGGTGGTTTTGGGTATTGATCCGGCATATCGGACAGGCTGTAAATTGGCTGTGGTTGATGAGATTGGGAAAGTATTACATATTGGGGTGATTTACCCCACACCCCCCCAGAACAAAAAGGAAGAGGCGGAAAAAGTCATTCTTCGGTTGATAAATACCTATGGAATACACATTATTGCCATTGGGAATGGTACCGCTTCCAGAGAAACAGAGCAATTTGTTGCTGATGTGATAAAAAAGGTAGAACAACCCATTCATTTTATCATTGTGAATGAAGCAGGGGCCAGTGTTTATTCAGCTTCAGAGCTAGCGAGGGAAGAGTTCCCGAATTTGGATGTTGCAGAAAGAAGTGCCATTTCTATCGCCCGGCGATTACAGGATCCCCTTTCAGAGTTAGTGAAGATTGATCCCAAATCTATTGGAGTTGGTCAATATCAGCATGATGTGACGCAATCCAAACTTTCACACAGTCTAACTCAGGTGGTGGAATCGGCTGTAAATTTGGTGGGAGTGGATGTGAATACAGCCTCTGTTGCCCTTTTGCAATACATATCCGGTTTAAATAAATCAGTCGCTCAACAGATTGTTATCTATCGTGAAGAGATTGGTGGGTATAAAGATAGGAAAGATTTATTAAAGGTTCCCAGGTTAGGTCCGAAAACCTATGAACAAGCCATTGGCTTCCTTCGTATCATTGGAGGAAATCATCCGCTGGATGCAACGTCCGTTCATCCTGAATCTTATGATGTCGTTCAACGCTTATTCCAATACATGGATTTGTCTTATGATCAAATGGGAACGGAAGAGTTAAAGAAAAAGTGTTCACAAATTGATGTTCAGGAAATGGCAGATCGACTGAAAGTGGGTACTCCGACATTACGTGATATTTTGGACAGTCTGCAGAGACCTGGACGCGACCCCAGGGATGATTTGCCGAAGCCTCTTCTTTTGTCAGATGTATTGAAATTGGAGGATTTATACATTGGTATGAAACTGGAAGGAACCGTGAGAAATGTTGTGGATTTTGGGGCTTTTGTGGACATCGGTTTAAAAAATGATGGTCTTGTTCATATTTCCCAATTAAGTCGTCAGTTTGTCCGTCATCCAATGGATGCAGTATCCGTAGGAGAGATTGTGACAGTTTGGGTAAAGGAAATTGATACAAAAAGGGGAAGAGTAGGTCTAACTATGATTCCGCCAAAGGAACAATAAAAATAACTGGATTAGAATCTTATATCTCAATGGGAAGAGAGGAGGAAATAAAAATGAGTGAGGACTTGGAGGTAAAAGAATTTGCTCATTTAGATAATGAAAATCCAGAGAATCATGTTGAAAAAGGGAAAAAGAGAAAGAAAGGTAAGGATGGCAAAAAAGCAAAAAAAAAGAACCAAGATAATATGGAGAATAGGAAAACTGAAAGAAGTATTGGAGCGAAAATCATTTTATCATTTCTCCTTTCCACCATTGTTTTAGCCGGGGGATTAGGCGGTATATTAATTCCCTATGCCTCCAAAACCATTACGGAAAATATTGGCATACAATCAGAAGTCGTTGCTTTAAGCACTGTTCAAAATGTTCGGATGTTTATCAATGGAACGATGGAGGGATTGAAGGTCCTTTCCAGTTCCCTTAAAACGGTTAGGGCTGACGATGATAACACCATCCGTTCAATCTTCTTGGAAATGGGCAACAAGACGGAGCGTTTTAAAGAACTCTCGTATGTGGATATGAGCGGACAGGAAATTGTTAAAACAGGACTATTTTCAAGCCAAATGACAAATTTAAAGGATGTTCCGATATTTAAAGAAACCCTGGAGAAGGGCTATTATATTAGTCCGATTCAATATAATGATAAATTCACCAACATGTTTTATTTTGATATTGCCTATCTAGTTACTGACGTTTTTAAAGAACCCAAAGGTATCATTGTCGCCCGGATTAATATGAAATACCTGTGGGAAGGTATGCGGGGGAAAACGGCAGATAGCGAAACAAAGATTTGGATGTTAAATGATCAAAGCATCCTTGTAGCCCATGATAATTATGAAGAAGTAGAGAAGCAGTGGCTGGATAAACAGGGCAATAAATTGCCTGATGGACAGCTGAATAGAACCATGCTTAACCATGAGGCGGTTCAGTACTTGGTTAAAATGAAAGAAGCCATGAAGAATGACCTGGGAAAAGATATAATTCACACCAATGTGAATAGTTATAAGGACCATAATGGAATACAAGAGGAAACAGCATATGCCCATGATGCTCTGTACAACTGGACCATTTTTGTGGAGACTCCGGTTGATATTGCTTTAAAACCAGTAAGAAATATGCAGGTCATCGCTTTGACGGTTGTACTCATTGGAGCAATAATCACCTCCCTAATTGGGTTATATTTAGCCCGCATCATTGGGAATCCAATGAAACAATTGATTGCCGTGATGAAAAAGGTAGGCGAGGGAGATTTAACTCAAAAAACAGGAATTAAGAGAAAAGATGAAATTGGTCAATTAGCTGAAGCATTTGATCAAATGATTTTGCAATTGAATCAAATTGCGGTGGATGTAACCACTGTTTCCGATAAAACCAGAGATGGAGCCTCCCACTTATCTGTCATTGCCAAAGAAGTGTCAAGCAGCTCAGAGCAAGTGGCTTTAACCATTGAAGAAATTGCTAAGGGATCTGAGCGGCAGGCGCAGATGAGCCAAAAAACAGATGAGGGAATTCAAATGCTTCAGGAGTTAGTCACGGTGATTACCTCAAAGTCCAAAGAGGTGGCTAGCAATGCGGAGTTGACACAAAAAACCATTCAACAAAGCGATGTTGCTTTCGAGCGTCTGGTTTCAGGTATCCGGAATTTGTCGGAAAGTGCCATTACTTCAGCAAACCATGTAAAGAATTTGGAAAGCCATACCGAGGAAATTGTCTCCATTATTGAGACTTCCAATGAAATTGCCAAGAGAACTAATTTATTGGCATTAAACGCAGCCATTGAGGCGGCCCGTGCAGGAGAACATGGAAAAGGTTTTGCGGTGGTAGCCAACGAGGTTCGGCAATTAGCCGAACAAAGTTCAGCTGCTTCAAAGCAAATTGAGGAGATTATACAAAGGGTAAGAGAAGCCATCCAAATAGTTGTAAGTCAGATGGAAGAAAGTATTATGACTGCCAAAAGGGAAAATGACGCAGCAGAGACATCAAGGGAAGCTCTTAAGGCGATCGAGGAACATATGAATACAGTGATCGCGTCTGTCGAGGAGATTGAACAGGTAGTAGAGAAGCAAAGAACGACAACAGGGGAAATTGCAGAGCAATCGAGAGAAACTGCAGTTGTTGCCGCTGAAACATCAGCAGGAGCCGAAGAAGTGGCTGCTTCTTCTGAACAGTCATTAGCCATGATGCAGCAAGTGGTGGCCAATGTAGATACTATTTTGTCAATGGCAGAGGACCTGAAGAAATTGGTAAGCCGGTTTAAAGTATAGGATATCATGAGAAAACAATAAACTGCCGGTCATAATGACCGGCTTTGTTTTTGGTAGTAGAGAAACCAACATTCATTCAAAATTTTTATTTGTCTTGAATCTTTTCCGATGAAGGCTCGCCTCAGTTGCTTTCTTAACCAAGTAGGCATCAAAGGCTATCCCTCCCTTTCCGCAATTTACTCTATGATATGAGGGGAAAGGTAAATGGGTTCCAATTATGTAATAAAGGGTGAAGGAAATGACCAATGAAGATCTTCAGGCATGGGTAGAAGACATTTCGCTAAAGTACTTTGGAAAGACGTTCGATCATAGGGTCTATTTCAACCAGAGGCTGAGGAGTACTGGGGGAAGATATTTATTACATTCACATCATATTGAGGTGAATCCAAAACATTTGGACATGTACGGTTTAATGGAGCTGGAAGGAATTATTAAGCACGAACTATGCCATTATCACCTTCACCTTTCAGGCAAAGGTTATCGTCATAAAGACAAAGATTTTAAGGAATTGCTTCAACAAGTCGGTGGAAGCAGATATTGTAAACCGATAGGGAAGAAACAAAGAGAACCTTATCGATATATTGTCATATGCAAAGATTGCAAAGCAGAATATAAGCGAAAGAGAAAAATGAATGTAGATCAGTATGTTTGTGGAAAATGCAAAGGTAAATTGGTTCAAAGATCAATCCATCCCCAAAATGGCTCTTGACTTTAATGAGGGTTTTATGATATTTTTTAAAAGTCGCGTGAAATTAAGAAGTGGGTCAAGCAAATGGCAAAAAAGAAATTGTTGCTTACCCAAAAATGACCATTGAAACTAAGGTAAATTTTATGTTAGAATATGAAATGTTCTCGATTGTTCCGCAGTAGCTCAATGGTGGAGCACCCGGCTGTTAACCGGTAGGTTGCAGGTTCGAGTCCTGCCTGCGGAGCCAATATGGAGAGATACCCAAGAGGCCGAAGGGGACGGTTTGCTAAACCGTTAGGGGGCGCAAGTCCCGCGAGGGTTCGAATCCCTCTCTCTCCGCCATTATAGATCCTGTGGCCCGTTGGTCAAGTGGTTAAGACACCGCCCTTTCACGGCGGTAACAGGGGTTCGAATCCCCTACGGGTCACCACTTTCATTAAAATCTTCCGAGTAGGTTTCATAAACTATGGACGGTTAGCTCAGCTGGGAGAGCACCTGCCTTACAAGCAGGGGGTCGGCGGTTCGATCCCGTCACCGTCCACCATTTATTCCAAATTCTATGGAGCTGTGGTGTAGTTGGCCTAACATGCCTGCCTGTCACGCAGGAGATCGCGGGTTCGAATCCCGTCAGCTCCGCCATTTCAATGATGCGGATTCTCACCCAAGGGTTCCCCCGCAACGGGGAGTGAAACTAGGAGGAAGCGGGACTAGCTAGCGCGTCGGAATCCCGTCAGCTCCGCCATCTATGAAATCCTTCGTGTCCCTTTTATTTTTTTCATCACACACCCATTAAGGTGGTGCGAAGTAGTGATGTGAGCCATTAGCTCAGTTGGTAGAGCACCTGACTTTTAATCAGGGTGTCGAAGGTTCGAGTCCTTCATGGCTCACCATTTTTATTACCTCATCTTTTTGTTCCTTATAAAAATTAAATAGGTATTAAATTATGCGGTCGTGGTGGAACTGGCAGACACGCTATCTTGAGGGGGTAGTGGCCCTTGGCCGTGCGAGTTCGAGTCTCGCCGACCGCACCATACATAACAATCTGAGAGCCCTTGAAACACAAGGGTTTTTTGTTTTTTCTGGATATAGTTAAGAATGAATAGCTGAGAGTTTTAGTGTCCTCCACATTTTCACCATAAATATCGGTTATACTGGAACGATAATCTGAATTAGCCAATGTTGAGAATGATTGTGACGTTTTGATGGAAAAAGTCGGGTCAGAAGGAGGAGAAAGAATGCAGTACTATTTACGAGAAGTAGGTCGTGGAAAAAAAGGGGCAAAGGATTTAACCTTGCAGCAAGCTGAAGATGCTGCTGTTAAAATTTTGACGGGGGAAGCTACGGAAGCTCAGGTTGGTGCATTTTTATTGGCGGAGCGGATGAAGTTGGAAAGCATTGATGAAATATTGGGATTTATTCGCGTTTTTCGTAAAAATGCTATTACGATCCCTTTAGACATCCCCTTTCATTTAGACTGTTCCGGTCCTTACGATGGACGGGGGAAATCACTGGCTGTGACCATACCTGCAGCTTTGTTGTGTGCGGCTGCGGGGCTGCCAGTAGTTTTGCACGGGGCAGCATCCTTACCGCCGAAATACGGTGTGGTATTGCCCGATATTTTAGAAGAACTAGGTATAAATATCAATAAAAATATGGAAGATGTCAAAAAAGATGTGAGGCAATTAGGTATTGCCTATATTCAAACCGAGAATTTTGTGAAACCGTTGCACGATTTGCGAAAAATTCGAAAAGAGCTTGGTGTTCGTACGCTGCTTAATACGGTTGAAAAACTTATCAATTTAACACATGCACCTGCATGTATCGTTGGTGTATTTCATAATACTGCAATAGAAAAAACGATAGGGCTCCTTCAGCTACTCGGGTACAAAAAAGGAATGGTTGTGCAGGGCATCGACGGTTCAGAAGATATACCGACCAGCCGCCCATCATCCATCTCACTGTTTGATGGTGAAAAAGTTGAAAAAATGATCATCGAGCCCGCTGAATGGGGATTGGATCACGTAATGCCTACCGGAATGATTCCTGCATCGATTCAAGCCCAAATAATACAGTCGATTCTCCTCGGTGAAGAAAGTCCAATGCGAAACATGGTGATTTTAAATACTGGATTACGCCTATGGTTTGGTGAACAGGCAAACAATTTAACTTCAGCGATGAAAATGGCCGAAGAACTGCTCGATTCGAAAGTAGGTTGGTATAAGTTGAAGCAGTGGAAAGGCGAGCAATGACAGGGACGGAAATAAATAACTTAGGACAGAGGAAATATTTGGTATTGAGGGACTTGGTATTTACGCATTTTTTGGGGTTTGACAGACAAGGCCATTTTGCTTTATAATTCGATTTGTGCCGTTGCCGCACATATATATTTTTAACATCGCGTGCCCTTAGCTCAGCTGGATAGAGCGTCTGACTACGAATCAGAAGGTCGGGAGTTCGAATCTCTCAGGGCACGCCAGCTTCATTGAGAGACCGATGAGAGATGAGAACGGTGGAGTTCGTCGGAGACACGACAAGCTAGGAGTAAAGCGACGAAGCGAGTCGATGTCGGAGTCGCGACGAAGGAGCGTATCTCTCAGGGCACGCCAGCTTCATTGAGAGACCGATGAGAGATGAAAATTTACCATTACGTAAATTAAAGCGCCAAAGGGCGCTTTTTTCAATACATTTTTCCAACTTCCTTTAGTTCATCAATTGCCACAGTTTTTTGATCCTCTGGATTGTCCTCTGTGTGTACCCTTGCGGTTTTGCTTAATTCATCAATCGAATCAATCCAAACAGGTACTCCCTCAAATTTAACATTAAATTTTTCATTTGATTCCAGAATCTCTTTGGCGCGGGAAACGTTCATAGGAAAGCCTCCTTTCTCATTGGATAAAACTAAGGCTTACACCCATTACCCAAGGACTTGGCATAAGCAAGTTTTTCTATTATCAATTTTTTGCATTCTTTTATGAATTATTCAAAGGATTTACAGATCAATAAGGTTGCTGATGGCCAAAATTGAATAAACACCACGTGAGTTCATTGATAAATAAAATTATTTATTTATAATTAAAATATTCAAAATAAAAATATTTTTTGTTTTGTCCACGAAATACAAACAAATTTTAAAATAATGTTCCCTATGAATGTACTATTGTATTTTAGATATAAACATCCATAATCTTTTGTAGTAAGATGGGATGTGAAAAAAGTAAACAAATGGAGGAACCAAATGAATAAAGAACATAGTCATTTACAGGAGCAAGTGGACGAAGCGGTAGGCAATAAGAAAATCAAATCCTTGTCTTTCTATATGGGGGCATGGGGAGCTACGATTCCAATGTTATTTTTCGTAGTCTGGGCCATCACGATTAGTTTGTTAAACATATCTAGTGAGCCGGCCTTAATCATGGGGGCATTAATCGGACTGGCTTTAGGGATGTTTTTTAGTAAATCCAAATGGTCTGACTATGCCCAGGGAATTTTTGACGGAATGGCCCAACCCGTTGGAATTGTGGCGATTGTTGCCTGGTTTTGGGCGGGTATGTTTGCTCAAATATTGAAAACTGGTGGTCTCGTTGAAGGATTGGTTTGGATTGGATCGGTAACAGGACTGACTGGAGCCATGTTTGTTGGACTTACATTCGTTCTTGCCTCTGTTTTTTCTTCCGCCGTTGGAACCGGATATGGAACTGTTGTCGCGTTTTCAACTCTCATGTATCCGGCCGGGGTGATTATGGGTGCAGATCCGGTTGTTCTTTTTGCGGCTATTCTTTCAGGCGCGGCCTTTGGTGATAATTATGCGCCCGTTTCGGATACAACGATTGTATCCGCTGTTACTCAGGATGCAGATATCCCGGGAGTGGTAAGGTCACGTTTTAAATATGCTATCATAGCTGCGGTTCCTGCACTTATTCTTTTTCTGATTTTTGGCGGCGGCGGACAGGATATTGGATTGTCTCAAGCTGAAGCAAACCAAATTATGGCTCAATCTGCGAGTCCTGATGGCCTTATTTTGTTAATTCCATTTATTCTTGTCATCTACCTTGCATTACGAGGAAAACATTTGATTACCACCCTTACCTGGGGGATATTGTCCGCTATTGTCCTGATGGTGCTTGTCGGATTGGCTGATTTAAGGGACTTTATCTATTTTGAAGAAGGCCAGATTAAAGGTCCGTTGGTAGATGGATTTATGGGATACATGAATATGGCCATCTTGATTCTCCTGATTATGGCTGCTTCCCATCTAATGGCCCTTGGAGGAACGATGAATTCCTTAAAACAGGTATTTTTTCGCTGGATCAAAGGGGTCGTTCGTCGGGCTGAGCTTACCATTTGGAGCATTGTTTCTGTTCTCAATGTATTTATCACGATCAATACTGCCGCAGAGATTGCAGCTGCACCATTTGTCAAGGAAATTGGGAAGCAATACGATATTCACCCATACCGGAGAGCCAACATGTTAGATGCTATTTCTTCAGCTCTCGGGTATATCTTCCCGTGGAGTGCGGCATTGCTGTTAGGATGGTCCACCATTGGCCAGCTTCAAGAAACCTCCTATTCATGGTTGCCCGTGGTGATGCCAACAGAAGCATTCCCCTATGTATTCCATGGTTGGTTCCTGGTTCTGGTGATGCTGATTGCCGCCCTGACAGGATGGGGACTTCGTTTTACAGGCAAAAACGGTGAAGAAATAAAACCAGAAGAAAAAAAGATAGAAAATAATGATAAATAAACAAAAATGATTCAAACAAAAAATAAAGAAAAAGGGAAAAAATAAAAAGCGGCGATTCTTTCTAAAGATGGAAAAGAGTGCCGCTTTTTCACGTTGACATTTGATATTGTTGTATTCGGAGCATATAATGGAATGGAAAATTAATTGGAACAGGTGAAATGGATGGAAGCGAAATGGACGAGTTTAGCCTGATTAAAAGGTTAACTTCAAGGGGAAAAAGTGATCCCCAGGTAAAAGTGGGAATTGGGGATGATGCTGCGGTGGTTTCTATTCACCCTCGGCATGATTTGATTCTCTGCTGTGATGGGATGTCAGAACACATACACTTTCAAAGGGATACCATGCTTCCGCGGGAAATCGGATACAAGGCTTTGGCCTCCAATCTTAGTGATATTGCTGCCATGGGAGGAATCCCTAAATTTGCATTAGTCACTTTGTCTGTGCCTCCAGCATGGTCCACGAAGGAGCTGGAAGAAATATATGAGGGAATATTTGATTTGGCTCAAGCATTTAAGATATCAGTTATAGGAGGAGATACGATTCGAACCACGAAGGATTTACATCTGTCCGTCACTGTGGCAGGTGAAGTGGAAAAGGATAAATATCTTCTTCGTTCTACTGCAAGACCAGGAGATAAATTATTCATAACTGGATATCTGGGTGAATCTGCCGCCGGATTGCACTATCTTTTGGCCCACGGAAGAAAAAATGTCGGAATCGATGACAAATACTATCCATTAGTCAAGGCACACACTCAGCCGTTTCCTCAACTGATCGCAGGACGAATTTTACAACAAACCGGGATTCATGCGCTAAATGACATCAGTGACGGTTTGGCCAGCGAATCTTGGGAAATCGCTGAATCCAGCGGAGTGTCTCTGATCCTTTATGAAGATCAAATCCCTATATCCCCCTTGCTTGAGACGTATGGCAAAACGTATGGAATATCTCCCTTGGACTGTATTCTTTACGGCGGAGAGGATTATCAGCTGGTGGGCACATTTCCTTCTTGCTTGGAGAAAATTCTTGTGAATCAGTTTCAGCAAGCGGGATTTGACCTGTTCATTGTAGGGGAAGTAAAGGAAGGACCTATGAAGGTCGTTTTAATAGATAGGAATGGAAATGAAAACATGATTGAAAAAAGAGGGTATAATCATTTTTCAGAATGAAGGAGAAAAGTATGAATAAGGAGTATCGGGTTCTTGTACATTCACCTGAGGAAACAAAGGGTTTGGCGGAGAGGTTGGCATCCTATCTGCAGTCTGGGGATGTCATCACCCTTGAAGGGGATTTGGGAGCAGGGAAAACCTGTTTTACCCAAGGTATTGCTAGGGGGTTGGACATAAAAGATGTGGTGAACAGTCCAACCTTCACCTTAATTAAAGAATACCAGGGGAAACTTCCTCTATACCATATGGATGTGTATCGTCTGGAAAATACCCTTGATGATTTAGGATTTGATGAATATTTTTATGGGGATGGGGTTTCTGTCATAGAATGGGCTTCATTTATTGAAGATCTGGTTCCTCAAGAAAGGTTGGAGGTTTCCATTCGGCATTTAGGAGAAAATATGAGGAAAATTATTTTCACACCAAAGGGTGAACGATATATTCAACTTCTTAAGGAGTTGTTGCAAGATGAAAATATTAGCCATTGATACATCAAATGTACCATTAGGAGTTGCCATTACAGAGGGCGAAAAAATTTTAGGAGAAACGATTATTAATACAAAGAGAAACCATAGCGTTCAGTTGATGCCAACCGTCCAACGGTTGATGGAGGATGTCTCCGTGACTCCGAAGGAATTGGGGGCCATTGCCGTTGCCCAAGGTCCAGGATCTTACACCGGGGTAAGGATCGGAGTTACCACAGCCAAAATGATGGCTTGGGCATTGGAAATCCCGCTTATTGGGATTTCCAGTTTGGAAATTCTGTGCCATAATGTTCCCATGTTTTCGGGATATATCGTTCCTATATTTGATGCCCGAAGAGGAAAAGTATACACAGGATTGTATCAAAATGATTCTATGGGAAACATCCATTTGGTAAAGCAAGATCGGATTATTCTTTTATCTGATTGGTTGGATGAATTACATGATTTGGAAGGCCCTGTTGTTTTTCTGGGGTTGGATCTTCCTCTTCATAAAAATCTGATCCAGCAAAAAATGAATCACAGGGCTATTTTTTTATCTTCTTTTTACTCCGTTCCCAGACCCTCCGTGTTAGGAAAATTGGCCTATAGTAAAGGGGGAGATCAGGGGGAAGATGTTTATCAATTTGCTCCCAGGTACCTGCAATTGGCAGAGGTAGAAATGAAATGGATGGAAAGACAAGGGTGAAGGGATAACAGGTGATGGAGGAAGTAAAGTTTAGGAAAATGGTGCTGTCAGACTTGCCGCGAATTATGGAGATTGAATCCTTGTCTTTTACTGTGCCGTGGACTAAGGAAGCGTTTATCAATGAGTTGACAAACAATCAGTTTGCCCATTATGGCGTTGCCATCGTGGGAGACCAGATTGTTGGTTATTGCGGCATGTGGATCATTATTGATGAGGCCCATATTACAAATATTGCCATTCACCCAAATATGAGGGGGAAAGGAATTGGAAAAGAGTTATTAAAACAAATGATTCTTTTAGCAGATATGTTGGGGGCAACCAAAATGACCCTTGAAGTTAGGACTTCCAATAGGATTGCTCAGCATTTATACCATAGTTTGGGGTTTGAGAAAAAGGGGATAAGGCCAAAATATTATTCAGATAATCAAGAAGATGCTATCATCATGTGGGTCAATTTTGATGAAGTGAATAATGAAAGGTTGGAATAAGAACGGTGTATATATTAGGAATTGAAACCAGTTGTGATGAAACGTCTGCCGCCGTTGTAAAAAATGGTGATACCGTATGCTCCAATGTGATTTCTTCCCAGGTGGATATACATACCCGTTATGGAGGGGTCGTGCCGGAAGTGGCCTCCCGAAAACATGTGGAAGGAGTCACTTATATTGTTGAACAAGCTTTAAAAAAAGCCAGGATTTCCCTTGAAGAGCTTTCTGCCATTGCGGTCACCTATGGTCCTGGTCTGGTTGGATCCCTATTGATTGGTGTTGCTGCAGCCAAGGCATTAAGCTTTGCCAAGGGGATTCCTCTCATACAAGTTCATCATATTGCTGGACATATTTATGCTAACCAATTGGTTTCTCCCCTTAAGTTCCCTTTATTGGCTCTGGTTGTATCAGGAGGGCATACGGAACTGGTTTATATGGAGGATGACGGGAAATTTCAAATTTTAGGACAAACTAGGGATGATGCAGTAGGTGAAGCTTATGATAAGGTGGCGCGAGCCATCAAGCTTCCTTATCCAGGGGGGCCTCATATTGACCGATTGGCTCAGGAGGGGGAGCCATCCCTTGCTTTGCCAAGGGCTTGGCTGGAGCCGGACTCTTACGACTTTAGCTTTAGCGGGCTAAAATCTGCGGTAATAAATACCCTCCATAATGCAAATCAGAGGGGAGAAGATGTCCCAAGGGAAGTGATGGCTGCCAGTTTCCAACAGGCAGTAGTAGAAGTATTAGTAGAAAAAACGGCAAGGGCTGTAAGGCAGTATCAAGTAAAACAGGTGGTATTGGCAGGGGGAGTTGCTGCAAACAAAGGATTACGTCAGGCATTGACTGACCGAATGAAAAAAGAGAAGGTTGAATTTTTAGTTCCCCCCCTTTCCTTATGTACTGATAATGCGGCGATGATCGCGGCTGCAGCCTTTACTAAATACAAGAAAGGGAAATTTGCTTCACTAGACTTAAATGCCCGTCCTGTTATTTCTTTGGAAGAAGAAAGTGTTTAGGTCCATTCATCTATAGAAGTGCAACTAAAGATTCACACGTCCGCTAGTCGAGTTTGTGCAAGAGTGATTCAGGTCCGTTTCAAGTCTAAAGAACGGAGCTCTCAAAAACATCTGGGTATTTCAAAGGTGGAGTCAGTTTGAGGGCTAATGCCCGTTCTTTAGACTTTTTCGCTGAGTACAAACTCGAAGGCTGTCCTTAGTGAATTCATTAGTTCCGTCCATATAGATTGGAAAGTAGATACCTTTTTTTCTTTGTCTATTGTGGATATTATCTAGATAAGATGTGGATAACTATTTATCTATGTCCACATGGTTTGGGGATAAATGAGGAGCTGACTTGTGAATAATGTGAATAAGTACAGTAAAAACGGGGAATATCACCCTTTTGTTGTGGATAAAAATGTTGATAATGTGGATATACAGGGGATCAATGATGAAAAAACTGTGGATAACCATTATAGCTTTCCTTTTTCTTATGAGTATTCCTTTTGAAGGATTGACAGAAAATCATCATGGACAGGGAAATCATCAACAGGGAAAAAAGTTGATTTTAATAACTGTTGATGGATTTTCATTTTTGGAGCTGCAACAGATGACTGAATGGCCTGGCATGTCAGAGCTGCTAAAGTCAGGTTTGATCGGAGGCATGAGTCTAAGGACAAGTGGCGGAAAAACAGAGATCAACAGTTATATGACCATTGGTACAGGGGTTTTGGCCGTTGGCTCAGATTCGGGCATGAAAAATGAGGAAGGTAGCGAAGGGATTTATCCACAGCGGACAGGAATTCATCCAAAAACTGAGGAAGTAGTAGTTCCTGATATTTTTCGCTTGTCATACAACAATGGGGCAAAACCTTATTCTGCTGTTCCTGGATTGTTGGGAGAACAGTTAAAACAGAAAGGCATCCATCGGGCAGCCTTTGGAAACGCTGATAGAGGTGAAGAAATCATTCGATTGGCCCCGTTGATTTCGATGGATCTGGAAGGGAGAACCCCTGAAGGACAAATCGGAAAAGGGGTATTATTATCAGCTCCAACCCGTCCATTTGGAGTAAAAACTAACTATCCATTGATACTGGAAAAAATCCGACAGATGGAGGGATCCGCATTTATTGTTGTGGAATTGGGAGATTTTGATCGTTTGTTTCAGTGGAAAAATGAAATGGAGCCAGGCCGATTTGAGCAATTGAAACAAAAGTCCCTGAAAGAAATGGATCAGTTTATTTTTCAACTACTCAGCCAACTATCCAAGCAAGATGCGGTTTTGTTTTTGTCACCATTGATGAATAAGGATGCCCAGAATAGGGGATATGAATTGGCTCCTGTCATTTGGTATCAACAGAATGGGGCGAAAATCGGAAATCCGAGTTCTGTTTCCATGACATCCTTGACCACCAAGAGAGATGGAGTGATAGCTAGCATGGATATTGCCCCAACGGTACTCACATTTTTTTCTTTGACCGTTCCCGAAAATATGGTAGGGACACCGTTGATGACTGGACATTTGACAGGAGGGAAGTTTTGGGGAGAAATAGAAAGGATCAAAGAGGTCTATATACAGAGACCGGATATTTTATACAGCTATGTAACCTATCAGGTGATTCTGTTAGTAACGGCTATTCTTGCCTTCTTTTTTATGAAAAATAGGGATGGTTTGTCCTTTGTGAAAAAAATCACGTTAACGATTTTACTCACTCCATTCATGATGTTGCTTCTTCCTGCCCTTCCGTTTTCCTTGGGAAAATGGGGGACATTATTTCTGCTTTTATTGGTGGGGTTGATTCTTAGTTGGCTGATTTCCATTCTTCCTATTCCTCCTATGCTAGCATTGTTGGGATTATCCAACTGGGTATTGGTTTTGTATGACGGATGGAATGGGGCTGATTGGATGAAGCGCTCCTTTATGGGATATGATCCGATTATAGGTGCCCGTTATTATGGAATAGGAAATGAATATATGGGGGTTGTGATCGGAAGTGTCATTCTTTCTGTATCAGCCCTGGTTGAATGGAAACCGAAGTGGAAGAAATGGCTAAGATATTCAGCTCCTCTTTTATTCCTTTTGTGGATATTTTATTTTGCTTATCCTGGCTTAGGAACCAATGCCGGCGGGGCTTTGTCGGCCACCGTTACCTTTACCATTTTTATGATTTTCTTTTTCTTTCCCAATTGGAGTAAAAAACAGATTGGGGTAGGTCTCTTCATGATTTTTGCCATTGGATTGTTGTCTTTGCTTGTGATGAATGTGGTGGTTGATCCTTCAGAACAAACTCATATTGGAAGAGCAGCCTCCAATCTGTTGAAAGGGGATTGGACAGAAATTAGCCAACTGATAAAAAGGAAAGTTGAGATGAATTTGAAATTACTCAGAGTTTCATCCTGGAGCAAGGTATTTATCGTTTCATTACTTATCTCGTTATTATTTGTTTGTCGAAAAAGTCGGTTTATGGAATGGTTAAATCAGGATTATCCCTTTATTTGGAAGGGTTCGGTCGTGATCCTCACGGGGGCTGTTTCAGCCCTTATCTTAAATGATTCAGGAATTGTTGCGGCAGCTACTTCCATTATCTTTGCAGCAGTACCCATTCTCTATGTAAATTTGGAGAGGAGAATAAAGGGACTCCATGAGTAGACCCTTTTTCACCCTTTATTCAGTTCAGATAGCAGGTTATCCCATTCTAAATATAGCTCATCCAGTGATTTTTTGAGAATGTGTAACTGCTCATTTTTTTCAATGGACAGCTGGTGATTCTGGTAGACCTCGGGAGAACAGAGATCCTCCTCCAATTTGCTGATTTGCTGTTCATGGATTTCTATCTCTTTTTCCACTTCCTCCAATCGCCGCTCCTTTTTGCGCCGGTCCTTTTTCAATTTTTTTTGCAATTCAAAATCGGTTTCATCTACCTTCGATTGTGGTTCTGCTGAGGAAAGGTTTTCTTCTAGTAGATCTGATTTCTTTTGGATATAATCATCATAATTGCCTAAGTAGCTTGTGGCTTGATTGGAAGATAGTTCAATGACGCGGGTGGCCATTTTGTTTAAGAAATATCGGTCATGGGAGACAAACAGAATGGTTCCAGGATAATCCTGAAGAGCCTCTTCCAAGGCCTCCTTACTGTAGATATCCAAATGATTGGTGGGCTCGTCCAATAGAAGGAAATTAGCCTCCTTGAGCATGAGGATAGATAATGACAATCGGGCTTTTTCTCCTCCGCTTAATTCTGCTACTTTTTTTTCCACTTCATCTCCACGAAACAAAAATCTGCCCAACACATTTCGAACATCGGTTAAGTTAAGGTGGGGGTAAAGATCCCACAATTGGTTTAACACGGTTTTTTCCGGGTCCAATTCATTTTGTTCCTGATCGTAATAGCCAACCATTACATTGGCACCCAATCGAATGTCCCCATTCCAGGGCTTTATTTGTCCGGTTACCGATTTCAGGAGAGTAGACTTGCCTATTCCGTTGGGACCAACGAGGGCGATTCTTTCTTCCCGAAAAACGGAAAAGGAAATATCTTCTAATATGGGCTCTGCTTCATAACCTAGACGGAGACGGTTGACATGAAGAACTTCATAACCGCTTCTCTTCTTTATTTGAAAATTAATGGAAACCGTAGGTTGACGGGTGGTTGGTTTGTCTACAGGTTCCATTTTCTCAAGCATTTTTCTTCTGCTTTGGGCACGCTTGGTGGTGGAAGCCCTCGCCAAATTCTTTTGTATAAACTGTTTCATCTCTTCCACTTTTTGCTGATGCATTTCATAGGACTTTATTTTTTGGGCCAAATTGGCTTCCTTTTGATTGATAAACTGGGTATAGTTCCCCTTGTAGCGGGTAATTTTGGTTTGCTGAATTTCGTAGATGATCGTCACCAGCCGGTCCAAGAAATAACGATCGTGGGATACCACCAAAATAGCTCCAGGATAATTTTGCAAATATTGTTCCAGCCAGGACAAAGTTTCGATATCCAAATAGTTAGTGGGCTCATCCAGAATAAGGAGGTCCGGCTCGGTTAAGAGAAGTTTCCCCAGGGCCAGCCTTGTTTTCTGTCCACCGCTTAGCGAAGTAATTCGTGTCGTATGTGGGTCATAGTCGGAAAAACCTAAGCCGGATAAGATTCCCCGTACTTTTGCTTCAAAAGCATAACCCCCGTCTTCTTTAAATTTTTCAGAACGCATGGCATATTGTTCTAATAGGGCGCGGTATTCTTCTTCTCTTTGGAGAATGGCTGGGTCTGACATCTGTTTCTCCATTTGACGAAGTGCTTTCTCCTCTTCAAGGAAATGGGAAAAAACCGTTAACAATTCATCCCACATGGTGGCTTGGGAATCCAATCCACTGTTTTGTGCCAAGTAACCAAAGGTGGTTCCTTTTCCCCAAATGATTTCCCCTTGGTCCGGTTGAAGCTGACCGACAATGCATCTTAAAAGAGTTGATTTACCAGCGCCATTAGGGCCAACAAGGCCTATCCGCTGACCTGCTTGTATTTCTAAGTTAATCTGGGATAAAACGGGATCTGCAATATATGATTTTGTCATATCTTTTATTTGTAATACAATCATAATAGTCACCTGCTATTTTAAAGTCACCTGAGATTTTTTGTCTCTAAATTAAAGGAACTAAACTTACATGACCCGCAGGGTCACAAATTCGCATGAAAATAATTCCATCCAGTAGTTACCTAGTTACTGTATCATCGTTATCTTTCCATACCTAGTTACTGTATCATCGTTATCTTTCCATAATTGAAATTGAACAGGGGAATGGGTAAGTCGTAAATCTTTATGGTGGTAGCAATATCAGACCCCGCGAACTAAACGGACAGCATCGATCATTGAGCACAAATTCCTGTTGCTGCGAGCACGAATATCAAATTACTGTTTGTCTCTGATC
>NZ_JAKIHL010000012.1 GCF_021608135.1 Microaerobacter geothermalis | reverse complement strand
ACGACCCCGGTTCACTGTCATGCACTTGCATCCGCGTCGATTATACAGTAAAAACGTCTCAAGCCACTAAACTGACCTAATTATTTCGCGGCTACCAATCACAAAAAAAGCACATCGCAAAAAGCTCTCTATTAAAAGGACTTGCACAAAAGTTTCCAATGCTGAACATCAAAAAAGTAATAGCAGACGCAGGCTATGATTATGTTCCTATTTACCAACAGGTTTTTCGTATGAAAGCAGACGCCATTATTGCGTATAACAAACGAAATGAACCTGAACCTGTCGGATTTGATCAACATTTTGCACCGACTTGCGTACGTGAACATTCTTATCGATATGACAGCTATGATCCGAAATACGAAACATTAAAGTACACACGCCCTAAGGAATGCAAAGACTGTCCACTTGCTCATGATACTTTATGCCAAAAAGTTTACAAAATCAAGAAAACAACCGATTTAAGAAGGTATCCTGCACCAGCAAGAGGAACCCAAGCATGGAAAAACCTCTACAATGAACGTACCGCAGTGGAGCGAGTCATAGCATACCTAAAGGAATATTTTCAACTTAACAACATTCGGCACCGTACTGGTGAACTGGCAAAGGTCCATTTTGATTTAATCTGCCTCCTTTTCAATGCTTCCAAGTTAGCTGTAGATCGGATGAATGCTCAACTGAAAGCAAAGGTGGCTTAAGAGATCATAAAAATATTTTTTAAAATGCAAGATAAAAAATTCTGTTTCTGTCAGCTTCATTAAGAAAATGAATTATGAAATTGATTCAAGTATGAAAATAAAAAAAACCTCCAATCCTATTATGAAGGAGGTGATTGTTATGGCGCACTTATTCTCTTAAGAAGTGGGAGTCTTAGTGGCGGTTAGCCATCGGATAGTAATGAGCTTGGTTAAGAGGACACTCTTTACAACTTTCCAAAACCTGGCAGATCGAACACCATGAACGCTTGGCAAAGCAAATGGGAAGCGATTGCTCTTTTGCCTTCTGTTTGATTACTTTTGATAAATTATGATTAATATAATCGGTTAATACCAATACTAGATCAATATTTTCGGGAATTCCTTTTTTTACAGTCTGCGACTTTCTCCCTGTAATATGTATCACTGTATCAAAACCAATATTGGCCAGTTTCTCTTCTATGTTTCCTAAATGATCCCCGCCAACAACCAATAATGACGGCATTGCTTTACCTCCTTTACAAGTTCTGCTGAATTTTTTTGGTACATGGATGATTAGCCAAAGGAAAACACTTATCCTATCATCATTTTTTTATATATTAACTGAAAACGATTATCATTGTCAATATTGTACTCCCATAGTAATAATTCATTCTATCAATACATCGGAACAATGAATGCTCTATTTCCCCATGTTTTGAATAAACTTATTTCCCATGGTACAATTAAGGAAAAAATCGTTGAACATTCTTTGAGCAGCTTTTTTACAAAATTTTAAACGAAGGGGGGCTATATGTGGAAATCAAACAATCGGAAGCGGAATTTGAACGATGGGAACGAATTGACGGTGTGGTTTATGACATGACACCTCCGCCATCCTCAGATCATCAAAAAGTGGTTAGCAGACTGCAAGGCGAGTTCTATGCTTATCTTAAAGGAAAGACCTGTCAATCATTTGTAGCACCGTTTGCCGTTTACCTGGATGAAACTGAGAACGGCAATTATGTTGAACCGGACATCACCATCATCTGTGACCCATCCAAGATACACAAAAAGGGATGTATCGGTGTTCCTGACATGGTTGTAGAGGTTCTATCACCTTCTACGGCGGCTAAAGACAAACGCACAAAATTAAAACGATATAGGCTTTCGGGAGTCAAAGAATACTGGATCATTGACCCGGTTAACCAATATCTGGAGGTTTATAAACTGTCCGAGAACGTATTCACTGAACCGCAAGTATACGCCAATGACGAAACCGTAAAGGTTGGCATATTTGAAGATTTCAAGATTAACTTACATGACATATTCGGCTAAAAAACGGGCTTGCATGCCCGTTTTCCCGTTATTCAGCTATCTGTCAATACTCATTTTGAAGAGAATGCTGCCTGTCCCTGGACAAGGGTCATGGCAATCCATGCCCGCTGCCGCTGTCCTCCGGACCTGTTATCCGTTCGTTACTGATACAATCCTCCATCTGTCCGTGATATTCCGAGCCAAAAGAAAGGTCAATGTTGTTCTGACTTCCCTTTGATCGTTTGTATATAAAGAAACCGGTTCGGAAACTTCCATCACAAGATGTTCTATCAAATTCTCATCGTTCTTTTCCTTCTCGATATCCGCCCTCTCGTTTATCCCCTTTATGTTTATCCCCTTGACTCCCTTTGCCCATGAGAAAAAATCATCTTGATTTTCTTTAATCATCATCAACTTCATCAGTTCCCAATCCTGGGCATTCCAGGCAGCCATAAACAGATGAATCAGACGTGTTCCATCAGCATCCTGTAATATCTTAGGGATTTGCCCTGAGGCCTTGGCAATCATCAATTGGTGTCCAGGATCCAGATTTCCTCTTCGATGGGTTTTGCTTCCTGCAAAATGAATGCAAAAATGGCCCGGAAATCCATTATCACGAATCGCTCCAGCCCCATGGGGCATTCCATGCATGGAAGCGGCAATCGTATATCCGTCTATCTGAACTAAGATTGCCCTTCTCTTCCAGCTCCACTTCCCATCATAAATTTCCTTCATCACCTTTGTATCCCTTAGGGTTAAGGGTTGAACATCCGCATGACGGTTTCCTGCCCTTCGCTGAACCCTAAATTTTTTCCCCGTTTCAATATCGATGATTTGAGCCACCTTATAGCGAAAAAACCACTTTTTTACTTGTTTCCAGGGATAGTCTTTGCCAAAATGTGCCTCTCGGGTCATTTGCACATATTTAACGATGAAAGATTTTTCCTGATCTGATAAAGGAATCCTCTGATAATCGGGGAGCAGAAACAACTGATGGGAGGAATCAGAGAGATATTTTACATTTCCTTTTTTTCCTTTGGAAAATGTGATTTCAGCCAAGGGAATATCCGGTATCATCTGGGAAAAGGATTGCCTTTTATCCAACTGTCCAAAAAAAGAAAAATCCCCATCAATATTTAACGTAGAAAAAAAAGTAGATGAGTCGGAGCTTCTAACCGTAATGGTAATCTTTGTTGCATTATTTTTACTGGCATAGATACCCTGCGGATGATGAAGAATCATGAACATAAAAAGCACAACCACAGTAAACTTTTTTTTCATCATGCATCACCTTTGCCCAATATTCTTCTGCCCAAATTCCTCTTTTTAGATGATAAATAGGTGATCACACAAACATTCCCTTTCATCGATACATAAGGTGTGTATGAAGAACAGTATTCCTCTTGTAATTACGATATGATCGGAGATTTAGTTCCGTAACTATAACCAAGGAAGGGAGGGATTCCCATGAGCAAAGGTTTTGGATTTTTTGGTGGTAATGGGTTTTTCTTAATCATTATCATTCTCTTTTTCCTATTTTTCTTCAATGATTTTGATTAAATACCTCATGATCATATGTAGTTTTTCCCTTTCAAGATAGAAAGGGATTTTTTTATGAAAATTTTCCCTGCTAAGATATGCCACCCATATTTCCCCTCCCCCGAGAAAAACTAACGTTAGCTTTCTTTATAACTCCAGTCCCACCTCTCACCTCCCATATCTCGATCTTGAAAGAAAGGTGAATGACTTGAGAAAAAAAATGCTGGCTTTTCTGCTTATCCTTCTCCTTGGTTTTACTCTCCTTTTCCCGACTTCTGCTGCATACGCTGAAGAACCCTGGGCGGCAATATACAATGTCAAAACGGATGAAAAAGTGGTAGCCCTTACCTTTGATATCAGTTGGGGCAATAACATTCCCCATCCGGTATTGGATGTCCTGGAATACACTTTGGTAAACAAGGCCACTTTTTTTCTTTCTGGACCCTGGGCATTAAAACATCAGGATATAGTAAAAAGAATTGACGCCATGGGTTTTGAAATTGGAAGTCATGGATACCAGCATCAAAATTACAGTGCCCGCAGTAATGATTGGATCAGAGAACAAGTGAAATTGGCAGAAAAAGCGTTATACGATATCACTGGAAAAAAACCAACCTTAATCCGCACACCCAATGGGGACTTTAACCCAAGGGTACTTAAGGTCTTACATGACATGGGATACAAAGTCATCCAGTGGGATACCGATTCCCTGGATTGGAAAAAACCTGGAGTGCAAAGGGTGGTTAATCGTGTCTTATCTCGGGTTCATCCAGGAGATATCATTTTGATGCACGCCAGTGATTCCTGCCCAGATACGCCGGAGGCACTGCCTATGATTATTGCTGAACTGCGAAAAAGGGGTTACCGCTTTGCAACGGTTTCTGAATTAATGGAGATGGGAAAATAACACATCCTACCCATCGAAAAGCACGACTGATTTTCCTCATCCTACTCATACTATGGATGGAGGTGAAAGGATGAAAAAAATTTATGCAAAAAAGTGGTTGCTTCTCTTTGCATTAGTTTTAGTGGTTTCTTCCTTGGCAGCCTGCGCCAATTATCGTGGAGCTGCTCCTGACGACAATAACCGAAATAACTATGGAACACTTGGTGTTGACGGTACTCGTCCCTATGGTGTAACACCTTACAACAATCGTTATGTCACGCCTGGAACATATGGCTACGACAATCGTTACAGTCCTTATGGAACAAACATTGGACCCATGAACAATTTTGGCAATAATCGTTTTGGTACAAGGGGATTTAATGCCTACAATACCAATGATTTAGCGGAGAGAATGGCAGATGCAGCAGCGAGGGTTAGAGGCGTGGATAATGCAAGCGTTCTGATCTCCGGCAATAATGTGCTCGTTGGAATTGATGTAGACAGCAGAAGCAGAAAATCTGCCAACCAAATCGAAAGCCAAGTACGAGCTGCAATAAATCGTGTTCAACCCGGTTTTGATGTCTTTGTTACATCTGACCGCCGATTCACTCAACGCATCGCCGGACTGAATAACAATCGCCTAGATACGAATGACTTCAACGGGATTCTAAATGATATGAGAAGAGGAGTAACTAGACCAATGAGATAGCCCCATTTATGCAATCACCTGGACGGGAAATCAAACCCGTCCTTTTTATATTTTTTTAATTTTGACCAGAAAAAAGTATTGACAACTTCCCTTTTTTAATTCACACTATTTTTATATGAATTTATGATTTTTGTTTGACGAAATTTCCCATGATCATCATATCATCTGATTTTTTGGAAGGAGGAGAAATCGTGGGTCTACAAATCAATCAACTTTCCAAATCCTTTCTCCAGAAGGACGGAAAAGAACTTCTTGTATTAGATCGAATTAACCTAACCATTAACCACGGAGAATTCGTCTCATTTCTTGGACCATCTGGCTGTGGCAAATCAACCTTATTAAATATCATTGCCGGACTAGATCAAGCCAGTGACGGAGAGGTGGTTTTGGATGGAAAGAGAATTGAAAAACCGGGTATAGACCGGGGAGTGGTTTTTCAAGAAGCCGCCTTATTTCCCTGGCTAACCGTTTTAGAAAATGTCATTTTTGCCCTTCGATCCAAAAAACTCTCGAAAAAAGAAGCGGAAGATGTGGCGATGGCCCACCTTCGTACTGTCCATCTAAGCCGATTTGCCAAATCCTATCCCCACGAATTATCCGGAGGAATGAAACAGAGAGTGTCCATAGCTAGAGCCCTTGCTTTGGATCCCAAAATACTATTGATGGATGAACCCTTTGGTGCCCTTGATGAACAAACGAGAATGGTACTACATAGAGAACTGCAAGACATTTGGTTCAACACCAAAAAAACCATCCTATTTGTAACCCATAACATCAGGGAAGCCGTTCAACTATCTGACCGGGTATTGGTATTCGGAACCCGTCCCGGAAATATAAAAGAAGAATTTCAGGTAAAAGCAGGGCGCCCGAGAGAGATCGGTGACCGTCTTCTTTTGCACCTGGAAGAAAAGATTATGGATGTTTTGGCAGAAGAGATTGAGAAAGTGGTAAAGGAGGAGATGGGTCATGACTACCGTATTAAAGAGAACCGTGTTCCTTGGTCTGTTGATCGGGATATGGGAAGTCATATTTAGGCTTGAAATTTGGCCATCTCTATTATTTCCATCCCCCGTTACCGTGTTTAAAGCCTTATTGGAGGGTACTTTAGATGGAACCTTTATTATAGCCCTGGGAGCCAGCTTTAAAAGACTGGCTATCGGTTACACCATCGCTCTTCTGTTAGGGTCCATTTTGGGAATTTTCATTGCTACATTCCGGTTGGTGGAGGATACACTGGGGTCTTTAGTATTGGCTTTGCAAAGTGTCCCGAGCATTGTTTGGTTGCCGTTGGCTCTGTTGTGGTTTCAAGGGGGGGAAGCTTCCATTATATTTGTTGTGGCCTTAGGAGGAACCCTGCCCATGACGATAAATGCCACCGCTGGAATAAAAAATGTACAGCCGATCTTCTTAAGGGCTGCCAAAACGATGGGTGTCCAAGGAGTCTCTCTTTTTTGGAAAGTAAGTATTCCTGCTGCCCTTCCCTACTTTATCACCGGATTAAGATTAGCTTGGGCCTTCGCCTGGAGGGCCTTAATGGCCGGGGAGTTGATTGGAACAGGAACCGGATTAGGCCAAATCCTCATGTTTGGAAGAGCAATGGGAAGTATGGAAATGGTGATTGCGGTGATGGTGATTATCGCGATGATCGGATCCATCATGGATCAAATGGTATTTCGAAAATTGGAAGACAAAGTTTTAACCCGTTGGGGATTACAAAAAGGATAAGGAGAGTTGAGAAAATGAAAAAATGGTTGTTTTTTGCAGTAATGAGTATGGTGCTCCTGTTGTTAGCAGGTTGCGGTAGTGAATCTGCAACAAATTCGGAAGACAGCAAGGTAACCATCGCTGACAAGAAAGTGGTAACTATAGGATATTTCCCTAATGTTACCCATGCCCCAGCCATGATTGGGCTGAAAAAGGGGTTTTTCCAGGAAGAGTTGGGCGATGGTGTTAAAGTGGAAACCAAAATTTTTCCCAATGGCTCCCTCTTTATGGATGCCCTAATGACAGGGCAGCTTGATTTCGGTTATGTCGGACCTGGTCCATCCATAAACCGATTTTTAAAAGGGGCAGATGTAAAAGCCATTGCTGGAGTCAGTACCGGAGGAATTGTGTTTGTAGCGAGCAAGTCATCCGGCGTTACATCCGTCGCTGATTTAGATGGAAAAATTTACTCTACTCCTGCCATCGGGTGTACCCATGATATTTCCTTACAAACCGCCATGGAAAGTGTTGGATTGGTTAACAAAGCCAGGGGCGGTTCAGTAGAACAACGCCCAATGGCACCTGCCGAAATGTTAGGTCTGCTTCAACAAGGACAGATTGATGTGGCTGCGGTTTCAGAACCATGGGCTTCCCAAATGGAACAAAAAGCCGGAGCCATTGTATTTGCCGATTGGGATCAGGTTCCGTGGGGAGGAAAGCTTTCTGATACCATTCTTGTCACAAACGGGAATATCTTAAAGGACAACCCTGAATTAGTAAAAAGCATCTTAAAGGGACACATTAAAAGTATTGACTTTATTAATAACAACAAAGTTGAGAGCATTCAGATTGTGCAGGAGACCATTAAAGAAATTGCCAAAAAAGAACTACCTACAGATATTCTCGAATCTTCCTTTAAGCGGGTTTCTTATACCTATGACCTGGATAGCCAAGTGCTTCAGGAATTTGCCGATGCTTCAAAAAAATTAGGCTTCATTAAAGGTGAAGCCAACTTGAACGGGTTTGTAGATTTATCTCTGCTGGACAGCGTAAAATAATATATCACTGTGCTTCATCGTTTATCATTGCCTCATAGCCATTAACAATTAATTCCACACGACCATCCTCCGGACAAAAAATCAAGCCATGAACAGGGACATCCTTAGGAATAAATGGGTTGTCCCTTATCTTTTTTACCACTTCATGTACATTTTCAATAGGATGATGAAAGGTGTCCACCCATTGCTCCAGTTCATCTTCAATCACTTTGATCGCATCTGGTGAAATACCCCGGTTCAACATTTTTTCCTTTAATCCTTGGGCAGTGGCTGCAGCCATTCCGCAATCCTTATGACCAATCACGATAATCTCTTTTACCCCCAATTCAAATATAGATATCATTAAGCTGCGGATAGAGGCTCCAAAAGGACGAGTCACCGTATTGCCGGCATTTTTGATTACCTTGGCATCTCCACGTCTGATCCCCAAAGCATCCTCCAAAAACTCAACCAGCCTAGTATCCATACAGGTAAACACAGCCAATTGTTTGCTAGGAATCTTGCTGACCGGATGATACAAAGGAATATCAAACTTTTCTTTATTTTCAACAAATTTCCGATTATGCTCCAAAATTTGATCCAACAGGTTTGGATGATTCCTCTTTTCCAATGGTCCCATCTCCTTCAACCATGTATTATATTCCTTAGTGAATGTTTAGTTCCGTCTATATATTTTAACTTATCCGAAGTCTTAGCGCCACATCCAAAATTGCCAATGATTTACTAAAGCATGTGTAAACCATTTATTTTATGATATAGGAAACGGTTAGCCTTCGGGCAAAAATAAAATAAATCAATGGGAGAATGGGAGAAACAAAATGAAAAAAATTGTATATCTGTTGTTCTTCTTATTTCTTTTTCCATCGTTGGCAAGTGGAGCCCATATTCCTCAGCAAACCCTAGTTTATTTATACGGAGGAACTACTAATACATACATTAAACAATTGAATATCACGAAGGATAAAGTGGAAATTGTTTCACCTAATTTCTTTGTTTTAAATAAGGATGGTCAATTGACAATCGATGTAAATGAAAGCCTTGTTAAGTATATACGAGAAACCGGAAAAAAGATAATTCCTTTTATCAGCAACCATTGGAACAGGCAGTCGGGGATTCTTGCATTAAAAAACCAGGATCAGATTGTGGCGCAACTGGTAAAGTCCATCGTATCCTATGATTTGGATGGCCTCAATTATGATATTGAAAACCTGACAGAGAGTGAAAGGGATTTGCAAACCCAATTCATAAAAAAGCTGGCGGATAAATTACAACCCCTTGGAAAAACAGTGACTGTTGCCATCCCTCCCGTATCAGGAAATCAAAGTACAGGATGGTTCGCGTCCTTCGATTATGAAGCAATCGGAAAGATCGCCGATTACATATATGTGATGACCTATGACCAGCACTATGAAGGGAGCCCACCCGGGCCAGTCGCAGGAATACCCTGGATAAAGGAATCTCTGGATTATCTAACGAAAATCATTCCGCCTGAAAAAATCATCTTGGGCCTTCCTTTTTATGGGCGAACCTGGTCATCCGGCAGCAAAGGAAAAGGAATCAATTATTCTCAAATTGAAAATCTTATCTCGACATACGGCGGCAAGCCCGGCTGGGATGGAGAAAACCAGGTACCCTATGTCAAACTATATGATAAACGTGGAAACTTTCTTTATGAAATTTGGTATGAAAACGAAAGAAGTTTAACCCAAAAATTGCAGTTGGTCAATCAATATCAATTGGCCGGGTGGGGAGCATGGAGATTGGGTCAAGAAGATCCTGCCTTTTGGTTTAAAGTTGATCGATATCAGAATAATCCCTTCCGGGATATTTCAACCTATTGGGGGAGAGATGCGATCCTATCTTTAAACCGGCTCCATCTCATTAATGGATATCAGGATGGCACCTTTAGACCCAACCAAACCATAACAAGAGAAGAAATGGCCCAACTTCTTAAAAGAGTCATGAAGCTTCCGGATAAAAAAGGATTCCCCTTTTCTGACGTTCCCATGGAAAGATGGTCTTCTTCATCCATTGGGACCATCTCCTTATACGGATTGATGAAGGGATATCCTGACGGAACCTTTAAACCGGCACATCCGGTTACCAGAGCCGAATTGGCTGCCATATTAAGTCGCTCATTTTCTTTTAACACAAGCGAAGAAAAAAGAATGTTCCCGGACATTGTGGGCCACTGGGCAGAGAAAGCCATCTCCACCCTCCAGATGTCAGGAGTCATCAATGGATATGAAAACGGCCTGTTTAAACCCGATCAACCCGTTACACGGGGAGAAGTAAGTGCTATTTTAAATCGTATCCTAAATTGAACAAAACCGCGATTCCCTAAAATAAGGGTCATGTATGTGTAGTTCCACCATTAGGGAATCGCTTTTTCTATGTTTATATTTGCAGTTTGAACCGATTCTAGAGAGTTCAATTGCCTCTCAGCTTCTGCCAGCAGTCGTTCAGGACAAACACCACTTTCCGGTGCAGACGAAAGACCCACCTTCCAGTTGTCCAGTTTGATTTTTGAGCCGGTTGTAAAGGGATATACCTGAATTCGTTTTAATATTCTTCCCATAACCTCTTCTGCCTGTTTTTTATTTGCTTTTTGCAACAGGATGGCAAACCTGCTTTTATCGACTCTTCCTAACAAATCATCGTCCCTCAAACAGCTTCTGACAACCATGCAAAAATCCTTTTCATATCCTTCGTAATCGGACGGAATATTAAAAAGGCATAAGGTTATCGATTCATCCCGAAGATGGGATTGTAAAAGCAACTCCCGAACTCCTTGTAAGAAACTTGCCTTTGTCAGAGTATTGCTTTCTTTATCCCTTTCAGCCAGTTCCCTAAATTTCTTCCCGGACCAAAACAGGCGGTGAAGGAGATTTTTGATCTCCGAGTCGGAATCCGTTGATGATAGCTGGTCATATAAATATTCCGCCAAGCGAATGATCGGATCAGACATTTTCCGGGAAATGAGCACCCAACAAATCAGAATGTAAATGATTGTAATGAGAAGCACAGTCCCCTGAAGCCATCGAAGGGTTTCAATTCTTTGACGGTCCTCCTGCTCCAAAAGGTTAACCATTTGATTTGAAAAAGAAATGAGCTGATTATGGTCATTTAATAAATGGTTGATTTGTTCCTTATCCAAGGGGCTATTCATGATTTCAGCCAGTTTTAGTTTGTAACTTCCCCAAAAACTTCGGATATCCTTCAGAACAGCAATCACTTCTTTATCCCTACTTGGCGAGATGTCCAATTCAATATCTCCTGTTTCCAATATGGACAATCCCAAGTCAAAGGCTCTTACCACCGTAAACACTTCATTCTTTTGTTCCTCTATTTGATCAGGTTCCGATAGATACAGCTGATACACTTGATTCGTGATTTCTTCTGCCAGCATCCGCTGTTTACCAGCCAGATTAATCTTCTTTCCCATATTCTCATCGTGGATGAAGGTGATTAATAACGCTCCTGTATTTAGAATTAACAAAACAACAAAAAACAAAAAAAGAGATGTCTTGATTTTCAAGTAAAACGCCCTCCCATCCCCCTATACGTTAACTGTAACCATTTCATATTTCACTGTCCATGGGTTCCGGGATTTTTTAAAAATCTGTAACATTTACAAATATAGCGCTCCTGCATAGTAAACTTACTTCAGGTGTAGTTTTCTTTTCTACCTGTTTAGTTAAACTTGTCCAGGAGCCTCCCGCCACTTATCTCAAGATTCATAATCGCGAATATTAGTGGGGTTAGATACTGGGCAAGATTCACCGGGCTTTTTGAAGATTTTCTATAAGTTGGACAATATCCTTTGGAAGCGGTGCTTCAAATAACATCTCTTTTTTCGAAACCGGGTGAAAGAACCGAATGGATTGGGAATGGAGGGCCTGTCTATCAATCCATTCTGTTCGTCCTCCGTACAAAGTATCTCCAAACAGTGGGTGGCCCAGATGGCTTAAATGAATTCGTATTTGATGAGTTCTTCCTGTTTCCAGTTGAAGCCGAAGCAACGCCCCTTGTCCATATTGTTCAACTACCTGATAATGGGTAATGGCTTCATCACCAGTGGAAGAGACGATTCTTTTAATCGGATGTTCTGTGCTTCTTGCGATGGGATATGTAATGGTCCCTTTTTTTTCAAGAAATTGTCCCTCAGCAACGGCGGTATAGACCCGAATGATTTCACCTTCTTTTAACTGCCGATCCAACAATTGGTGAAGATATCCCGATTTGGCAATTAAGATGGCTCCCGAGGTATCTTTATCCAGACGGTGGATAGGGTGAACACCAGGCGTGACCCCTTTCTTTTCCCAATGATAAAGCAACCCATTCGCCAACGTTCCGCTTTGCCCTAATTTCACCGGATGAACCATTAAATTGGGCGGTTTGTTGACGACAATGATCGCTTCATCTTCATACAAAATATCAAAAGAGATGTCTTCAGGAATTAAATTGCTGCTTTTTGCTCCTCCCTCTACTAATATCTGGATTTTATCTCCCGGCTTAACCATTCTTTTTAAATAAGGATTTCGGCCGTTTAATTTGATACCCTCTTTGCGGGTTAGTCTGTTCACCATTCGTCGGGAGATCAACAGTTTCTCCTTTAACACTTCCTGGAGGAGACATCCCCCTTCCTCTTCCCCTATGATGTATTCAAGCCATTTCCCTTTGATCTGCGGCATCTTGCTGCACACCTCCAATTATCCCCGTAAGGTCATATCCCCGTATTTTATTTTTCCCCATTTTCTTAACAGCTCTGAGAAAATCAGTGAGATAAGAGCCGGAAGGAAAAATTGAAGCAACAAGATTTTAACTATCACTTCAGATGAGAGACCCATAGCGGCAACAGTGCCAAATTGTCCCACTAATCCACTGGTTCCCATTCCAGCCCCTGTCGGTACATTCTCCATCTGAAACCACGTGGTAGCCATGGGGCCCAGAATTGCCCCGGCAACCGTGGGAGGGAGCAGGATCCAGGGATTTCTAACGATGTTTGGAATTTGAATCATGGAGGTTCCCAAGCCTTGAGCAAGAAGCCCTCCTATTCCATTTTCCCGGTAGCTGCTGACGGCAAATCCGATCATTTGGGCAGCACAGCCCACTGTAGCAGCTCCTGCGGCCAACCCTTTTAAATCAAGCATAATCGCGATGGCTGCACTGGATATCGGTGCTGTGAGGGCAAGTCCCATCACCGTTGCCACCAAAATTCCCATGAGTATGGGGCGCAGTTCTGTAGCCCACATGATAAATAATCCCAAGCTTTTCATCAACTGGTCGATTCCCGGGCCAATCAGACGTGCCACCATTAGACCCACCAAAATCGTGACCATCGGTGTGACAATGATATCCACCTTCGTTTCCTTGGATACCATTTTTCCAAATTCCGCTCCAAATACTGCTGCAACAAAGCTTCCTGCCGGTCCTCCCAATTGGGCTCCCGCCAATCCAGTAATTACAGATGAGAAAATAACCAACGGCGGAGCCTCTAAACCGAAAGCTACCGCCACTCCAATGGCCGGACCCATCATAGACATGGCTAATTTTCCACTCTCAACCAGCCAATTCCAGCCTGACTGTTCCCCGATTACTTTTAAGATTAGACCAATGATTAAAGAGGAAAACAGGCCAAGTGCCATATAGTTTAATGATGTAATAAAATATCTTTCGGCAGACAATTTTATATTTTTTCTCTCTAAAAATGCCTTCATTATGAACACTCTCCTCGCTTATTGACTACTATGTACATCATATTAAAAAAAGAGCTGGGTTTAAATACCCAACTCAGCTTTCCTCAATCATCATTTTAGAGGATTCATGCATAACCTTCATCTGATGTTCACTCATCATCCCGTGTTCATCCATCCCGGCCATATGCATTTTTTTATGGTAATAATACTCCATTTTTTTGTGGTACTGATACTTCTCCAAATAGTACATGTGCAAAAAGGGATCTCCCATAGACATGTGAGCCTTCCTGTGGTAGTACATTGCTCTTTCCCGATGGTACATATACTTCTCCTTATAATCGTCGCTCATTTTTTCCTCCTTACTTATGATATCATCTTCAATCAGATGCCCCCACAATGACGAGCAGGATGAACAACACCAGAACCAAAGTAAATTCATCGTTAAAAATTCCGCTCATCTTAATCCCCCTTTCCCTATTATCTTCTACCATCTCTATTCATCAGCCCCCTATTTGGTATGGACGTTTACCTAAGAATGCTCAAATTAGTACATTCGTCTTAAAAAATATACTTGCCACCTAAATATCCCAAAAAAGCAAGCAGAACACCAATTGTGTACGTAGCGCCCAGGTAAATCACCAGGATTCTCCACTCTTTTTTTCTTGCTAACTGGATGCTTTCTACCTTTAGAGTAGAAAAAGTAGTAAAAGCTCCCATAAATCCTGTTCCAAGTAGCAGCAGGACAGAAGCTGGCCAATCTGCCGCAATGAGAAAACCCAGAAGAAATGAACCTGATAAATTTACAAATAGAGTTCCGATAGGGAAATGGGAAGGAAATCGTTTCAACATCCATTGACTGACATGATATCGTGAAACGGCTCCAAAACACCCTCCCAAAGCCACCATCAAGCTGTTCCATATCATCCAGAATGTCCCTCCAGTCCTTTTTTCCTTTCATTCTCCTTCTTTTCCCATTGTTTTCGGGCAAGCCGGTATCCGCTCCAGGCCAACCATAGTCCGCCCCATAAACTAATTAACACATAAAAGATCCCGTAACCCCACAAACCCCTTTGAACCAGTTCCAACGTTTCAACACTGAAGGTGGAAAATGTAGTAAAAGAACCGATTAAACCTGTGCCTATTCCAATGCGAATATGGGAGGGTATTGAGGAAGAATGAGTAGACCAGGTTGTAAACCATCCAAGAAAAAATGCTCCAATATAGTTGGCCAGAAGTGTTGCCAGCGGAAAAGACTGAATCCACCAATTGGAGATGATCAAACCTAATTCATAACGAAGCAGTGATCCCACAGCTCCAGCTAAACCAGTTACAACATAAGTAATCATTCTTATAACTTCTCCCTTTGTCGAATCCTTTAAAAAAATTATTGATTCATGTAATAAATTCATGGTATCCAATTTCAACTGATTAATCAATGAACGATAAGAAAGAAGACTTGGTTCAATATAAATGGGTGAGATAGTTTATTGTCTGATGGACAAATTCATTATTTTGGAAGAAATAAACGAAAAACCGCTCCTGTCTATACCCTCCTGTCCTTCTATCACATAAAATTTTTATTGTAGAAGGGAGGTGACACCATGAATGAAAATTTAGGGGTTCGCCAAACCAACCGTCAACTTTTATTCAGGATTGACAGACGTACGTTACGAATATTAAGGAATACACGGCTAATTCTTGAGGAATTACAGCAGCATGATCGTCGCGTTGATAGAAGATTGCGTCAAATTGAAGAAAGATTGAGAAACAGCAGCCACACCAGAAGAACCTATAGGGGAAGTTGGTAAAAAATCAGAAAATAATAGACGGGAGACCTAATCAGGTACTCCCGGTTTGTTTAACTATCTATATACGAAGTATTCTCTTAGAGAATATCGTGCCTGACAAATAAGGTAAAGGGACGATTTGACCTAATTGATGGTCCCTTCTCGTATTTTCGCCCGGATTTGACTAGTGGACGTGTAAATCTTTTCCGTACCAATGGATCTAGTTTAAATCTGCTTTTTTGGCTTCCACAATGTAGGTGACATATTCACCGATGTTAGTAGCCAGATCAGACATCCTCTCCAGGAATCGGGCAACAAAAGCAAATTTCATAGCCTCTTTAATATGCTTGTTGTTTTCGGTCATATATTCAACAAGTTCATCCAATATCTCCTGATAAATCCGATCTACTTCATCATCTTTTTCAGCCATTTTTCTGGCCAAATCCACATTTTCGGTGATATAGGAGTTGATTCCATCGTGAACCATCTCCTGGGTTAATTTTGCCATATTCGGAATGTCCACCAAAGGTTTATAGAGGGTTAAATTTTCATCAACAAAATCGATGGTTACCCTTGCCAAATTACATGCCAAATCAGCCATTCTCTCCAAATCCTTGGAAATATGCATGGCCGCTGCTATCTTTCTTAAGTCCTTGGCAACAGGCTGTTGCGTAGCGATCAGTGTGATTGCCTTATTCCCTATTTCTAAATCCATTTGGTCAATCTCTACATCCCGGTCCAAGGTTTTTTGGGCTAATTCCTTATCTAAATTGGCAAGGGACCTGACGGATTGATCAATGGAAATTTCAACGGCTTCTGCCATTCTTAATAACTTCTCCTTTAATTCATTCAGGGAACGACTGTAAGCTTCTCTGTTCATACACTCACCTCATTTTTTCAATAAATTAACCAAAACGTCCGGTAATATAATCCTCTGTTCTTTTGTCCCTTGGGTTCTGGAAAAGTGTAGATGTTTCCGTACACTCAATCACTTCACCTTGCAAGAAAAATGCGGTCACGTCAGATACACGGGCAGCCTGCTGCATATTATGGGTAACAATCACAATGGTATAATTATTCTTTAATTCCTGAATTAATTCCTCTATTTTTGCCGTTGAAATCGGATCAAGGGCAGAGGTAGGCTCATCCATCAGCAAGATGTCCGGATTGACTGCCAGGGCTCTGGCAATACAAAGGCGCTGCTGCTGACCGCCGGATAATCCATAGGCCGGTCTTTTCAAGTAATCCTTTACTTCTTCCCAAAGGGCAGCCTTTTTTAAGCTCTCCTGAACAATTTCATCCAAATCATTCTTTTTGGTGATGCCATGCATTCTGGGACCAAAGGCGATATTATCGTACACACTTTTAGGAAAAGGATTGGGCTGTTGAAATACCATTCCTACTCTTTTTCTTAAGGATTCCACACTAACGTTCGGATCATAAATATTTTCTCCAAGGATTCTAACGGAGCCGGTTATATGAACTCCCTGTATCATATCATTCATCCGGTTTAATGTTCGTAAAAAGGTAGATTTCCCGCAACCAGACGGACCAATAAATGCACAGATGGATTTTTCCTCAATATTCATGGATATATCTTTTAGGGCATGAAAATCCCCATAATATAAATTTAAATCCTTTACTTCAATGATAGACACTACATTCAACTCCCCTATTCAGACTATAGATCCGGAACTAAAGATTTACACGTCTGCTTGTCGAGTTCGGTCCAGATGTGGTTAATGTCCACTTCAAGTCTAAAGAACGGAGCCCTCAAAAACATCTGGCTATTTCAAAGGTGGAGTCAGTTTGAGGGCTAATTCCCGTTCTTTAGCCTTTTCGCTTAGTTCGAACTCGAAGGCCGTCCTTTGTAAATTCTTTGATATGAAAATACCTTTTCATATCAATTTGTGACCCTTCGGGTCATGTAAGTTTAGTTCCGTACATATAAAAATTCTGCCGATACGGACATCCATTAGAATCTGCGCTGAAATTTATTCCGTAAATAAATAGCGATGGAGTTCATCGTTAATAATACAATAAGCAAAACCATAATTCCTGCCGCAGCTACATACTGAAACTCTTCCTGAGGCCTGGAGGTCCAGTTGAAGATTTGAATAGGCAAAACAGTGAAGGAATCAAAAATGCTCTTCGGCGTGAAAGCAACAAAGGTAAGGGCTCCAATCATAATCAAAGGAGCTGTTTCACCGATCGCCCTGGATAAGGCAAGGATGGTTCCGGTTAAAATGCTGGGAAACGCAGCAGGCAGTACAATATTCCTTATCGTTTGCCAACGGGTTGAACCCAAGGCATACGAAGCATTCCTTATGGTCTCAGGTATGGCGCGAATCGCCTCTTGGGCAGAAACAACAATAATGGGCAAAATTAATAGACTCATGGTTAATGCCCCGGCAATTAAACTTCTCCCAAAACCGATTCCCCTTACAAAGAGAGTTAATCCCAGAATCCCAAATACAATGGAAGGAACCCCAGCCAGGTTATTAATATTGATTTGGATCAATTTGCTGAACCAATTTTTCTTTGCATACTCTTCCAAATATATCGCTGTTCCAACACCAAGTATAAAGGAGATAGGGGCTGTTAAGGCAATGAGCCAAATACTCCCCCACAAGGCTGACTTGATTCCTGCCTTTTCAGCAAAACGGGAAGGAAAGCTGGTGAGGAACTGCCAATCAAACCAACCTAACCCTTTGGATAATATGCTATAGATAAGAATCGCAAGAGTAATAATTCCAACCGATGTTCCGGCGAAAAACAACCAATGATTGATTTGATTGATCCTTTTTCTTTTCTTGATCAATTGTTCCAATTTTACATCCATTATTTATACTCCTCCTTAAAGCGGCGAGTAATCCACTGAGCAATGATATTCATTAGAAGGGTGATGACAAATAAAGTCATCCCAACAGCAAAAATTGTCAAATATTCGATGCTACCATATGGTGTATCCCCAAGGCTGACCTGAACAATATAGGCGGTCATCGTTTGAATACTTTCTAAGGGATTCGCTGTCAATTTTGGAGTAGCGCCGGCTGCGATTGTAACAATCATCGTCTCCCCAATGGCCCTGGATAATGCCAATACAAATGAAGCGACAATACCTGAAAGGGCAGCAGGAAGGACCACTTTAAGAGCCACTTCAAATCTTGTGGCACCCAAGGCATAAGCACCATCTCTAAGGGACTTTGGTACGGATCCCATGGCATCTTCGCTGAGGGAGGAAACCATCGGAATAATCATGATTCCAACCACAATGCTAGCACTTAGGGCATTAAAAATCCCCGTATCGGGCAAAAAGATCCTTATCACCGGAGTGACAAATGTAAGGGCAAAATAGCCGTAAACAATAGTTGGAACTCCAGCAAGGACTTCCAAAATTGGTTTAATGATTCTCCTTGCCCGATCAGGGGCATATTCACTTAAATAGATGGCACTAGCTAATCCGATGGGTAAAGCAACAATGCTCGCTCCAATGGTAACCAGAAGCGTGCCGCTCAATAAAGGAAGGATTCCAAAATGTTGTGGCTTAAACAGAGGTGTCCATTTTGTATCCGTCAGAAACTCAAAAAAGGGAACGACCCGAAAGAAGTTAATAGTTTCCAGCAGTAGCGTAAGAACAATTCCCACGGTTGTAAAAATTGAGATTAGCGCAGCAAAAAACAGCAACTTCGGAACTATGAGATCTCCTAAAGGCTGCCGTTTTCCTTTCAATGAAAAAGGTTTATCCGGTAACGACATGGTGAATCTCCCCTTCCTGGACAACAAAAATCCTGATATATATGCGTAAATAAACTTACATGACCCGAAGGGTCACAAATTGATATGAAAATGGTGGTGGCCCCAAGGAAATCCTCCTCGGGGCACCACAACGATTCATGTCCCTTTATTACTTTATTTTACTGCTTGAACTTCTGCAAGACTTTTTTCATACATATCTTGTGGCAGTGGCACATATCCTACTTCGGGAACAAAGTTTGGTCCTTCGGTTAGGTAGTATTCTACGAAAGCTTTCACTTCAGGGCGTTGTAAGGATTTTTTGCTTACATAGATGAATATCGGGCGAGATAGCGGGGCATAAGTCCCATTATTCACTGTTTCATCAGTTGGTTCAATAGGGCCGTTCCCGCCATCAATCGGTACTACTTTAATTTTATCTTTGTTTTCAATATAGTAAGCATATCCGAAATATCCAAGGGAATATTTATCACCGGCAATACCTTGCACAAGGACGTTGTCGTCTTCACTGGCAGTATAATCAGAACGGCTGGCACCATCTTCTCCATTAATTACTTCAGTGAAGTAATCGAATGTTCCGGAATCTGTTCCAGGTCCGTATAATTTGATTTCTTCATCGGGCCAACCTTCACGAACTTGACTCCATTTGGTTACCTGGCTGTTTGGCTCCCAAATTTTCTTTAATTCTTCAGTGGTCAAGTAATCAACAAAATCATTTTCAGGATTTACTACTACAGAAAGTCCGTCAAAAGCCACAGGAATTTCAATATATTCAATGCCGTTTTCTTTTGCCTTTTGCGCTTCAGAATCTTTAATAGGACGGGAGGCATCGCTGATATCCGTTTCCCCTACGGTAAACTTCTTAAAACCTCCACCAGTACCGGATACCCCAACGTTTACGCGAACATCAGGATTTGCAGCCATAAATTCTTCGGCAACCGCTTCAGAGATGGGGAAAACCGTGCTGGAACCATCAATTTGAATTTCTCCAGATAATTTGGTTTCCGCCGCTTTTTCTTCAGTTTTTTGATCGTTGGCTGCTCCGCAACCCACCAACAAAATCATAGTTAGTGCAAAAATTCCTAGTACAACAAATGATTTCTTAAGACCATTCACTGAAAAACCCTCCTTATATTTTTGCATTGCCTTTCACGATTTCTAATATACCAGCCAATTATTGAGCTAGTATAATGGAATTGTTAAGGTTTTGTTAAGATAATAAGAGTTTCTGGTATTTTTTCCATTTTATCTGCCATTCATTCGATACGATAATCTGACATGCAAATCTTGGAATGCCATTTTTGACGAATTATTGCTACAGTATAGACAGGAGGTGTCCATATGAAGATTACCGTGATTGGCACAGGTTACGTCGGCTTGGTGACCGGAGCTTGTTTGGCCCACATGGGGCATGATGTCATTTGTGCCGATATCTCCGTGGAAAAAATTGCAACGTTACAGTCAGGCGGACTCCCCATTTGGGAGCATGGATTAAAAGGAATCATAGATGGGGCCAGGAATGAGAACCGTATTCAATTTACAACGGACATGGCCCAGGCCATTCAAGAATCAGAGGTCCTGTTTATTGCTGTCGGAACCCCCTCCCTCCCTGATGGAAATGCCGACCTCTCCCAACTGTGGTCCATTGTGGTGCAAATCGCAACGGTTAGCCAGAGTGATAAAACCATTGTGATTAAAAGTACAGTCCCTGTTGGGACATCGGATGAGGTAGAAGCCGTTCTTCGACATTTGTCTTCAGATCCTCTTCATTTTGAGGTCGTCAGCAACCCGGAATTCCTGCGCCAGGGAAATGCCGTTTACGATTTCCTTCATCCTGACAGAATTGTTATAGGCTGCTCCAGTTCAAGGGCAAGAAAAACTATGTCTCTAATCTATAAAGATTTCTCGGTTCCCATCCAGTTTTGCGACAGACGAAGTGCAGAAATGATCAAATATGCCTCCAATACCTTTTTGGCGATGAAAATTTCCTATATTAATATGATTGCCGGGCTCAGCGAGAAAGTGGGAGCCAACGTGGATGAGGTAGCCAGAGGAATGGGATTGGATCGGCGGATTGGTCCTTCCTTTCTTCAGGCGGGAATCGGGTATGGAGGTTCCTGTTTACCAAAGGATACCAGTGCCCTTCTTGCCCTTGGCAAGCGATTGGATCACGAACTTCCTCTGGTTGAGGCCGCTGTAAAAATTAACAAGGAGCAGTCTCAGCTGATCATCAAAAAGCTGCGCCATTCCCTTGGCTCATTGAATCAGAAGCGGATTGCCATCTTGGGATTGTCCTTTAAGCCAATGACGGATGATATTCGGGAAGCGCCTTCCCTGTCGGTTATCCGCCAATGCTTAAAGGAAGGGGCCATCATTCGGGCATATGATCCCCTTGTCCATGACTATCCTTTGAAAGACATCACCCTATGCCATGATGAATACTCGGCTATTCAATTTTGCGATGCCATAGTGATCTTGACGGAATGGGAGCAGTTCCGCCATTTGGATTGGGAGAGAATCAGCCAGAAATTGCGCCTCCCTCTGATTGTGGACGGCAGAAATATCTTTTCACTAAAACAAATGGAAGCCATTTGTGAGAAATATGGGTTGATCTATTTTTCTGTCGGACGACCTACGATCTTCGGCACATTTGGATGTGATGCCAAGGAAAAAACTTCAATCCTGGAGGAACTCAAAGCCGCTATTAACGGTTTGTAAAGATTTATTAAATACACAAAAAATGGCCTCTCCATTTCATGCATGCCCTCTGGTTGATTATGGTTTCTTATCAGGTGTCTATTCTCTAAAGAATAGAATAGCGGGAAGAACGGTGAATTTCTTCCCTTTTTTTTCTTACTTTCGTCATACTTTCGTCATTTTTTCCCTTTATGCTGAAATCAGCAGGGGAGATCTCCTTTGTCAAAAAATAAAGAATATCGAAGGAGGAATTTAGGATGAAAAAGTTGATGTCATTGGTTTTGGGGCTTGTGATTGTTCTTGGAATGGCAGTAAGCGGATATGCCGAGGATTTCACGCAGAATTCACCTGTGGATTCAATGACAAGCGGGGTAAAAAGCAAGTTTCAAGAAAAAAGGGAGGAGTTGAAAGCCCAGAAAGAAGAATGGCAAGCAGCGTGGGGAGATTTAAAAGCCAAAGGGGAAAAATGGAAAGAGTATAAAGGGGCATTTCAAGAGAAACACCAGATCATCAGGGAAAACCGACAAACTGTTCTTTCCCTGAGAGAGGAAATTCTCTCTCTTAATACAGAAGTCAGGGAGAAAATAAATGCCCTTCGGTCAAACCCAGAGGGAATCTCGGAGGAATTACAGACCCAGATTAAAGACCAGCTCGCAGTCATTAAGGCTGACAGGGAAGCATTGAAAGAGATAAGGGAATCTATGCAGGAACAAAAAGAACAGTTTAAAGCCAATAAAGAAAACCGGGATGCCGACGCCATGCTGGCCAACTTGGATAATGTTATCCGCATCCAGGAAACAAGGATCGAACTGTTGAATCAGCTAAGAAGTAACATGGAAAAGCTGCTGTCAATTGTGCAGTAATCGGGCTGCTTCAGACAAACTGAAGAAACCTCTGAGTCTATCTTCTGTCTCAGAGGTTTTTTCTTGTAAGTATAAATCTTTTATTTATCCGATGGCTAACCGCCACTAAGACTCCCGATGGAACTAAAGAATTTACACGTCCGCTAGTCGAGTTCGGCGGGAAGTAATTAAAGTCCGCTCCGAGACTAAAGAACGGAGCCCTCAAAAACATCCGGGTATTTCGATGATGGAGTCAGTTTGAGGGCTAATTCCCGTTCTCTAGCCCCGTAGCTTCGCACGAACTCGAAGGCCGTCCTTAGTAAAATTCTTTGATATGAAAATACCTTTTCATATCAATTTGTGACCCTTCGGGTCATGTAAGTTTAGTTCCATCCATCCATATATTTGGGGGATAAGTGGCGCTAAGCCCCTGGATAAGTTGTCGACAAAAACGCAGCGTCCTGCTGCATTGTCGACATTGGCACGTCCTGTTGCAACGTCGAAGTTAGCACCTCCATGTGTGTCATAAAACTCCACCTGAAGTAAGTTTCCTTTATACTTCCGGCGGGTTTTCTTTATGCAAATCTACTGAACGGGAAACATCAGGGTAAACTTCGTTCCTACACCTGGCGTGCTTTCTACACGAATATCCCCCTGATGTGCATCCACCAACTGTTTAACGATGGCGAGTCCAAGGCCTGATTCCCCTTTGGATTTTGTCCTCGAAGGGTCAATTTTATAAAAGCGGTCCCAGATGTCACATAAATGATCAGGAGGAATGCCTACTCCAGAATCTTGGATGGTCACCATCGTCCCTTGATCTGTCATCCAGCCATTCACTTCTATTTGGCCCCTTTCGGTAAACTGAATTCCATTTTTGATCAGGTTCATAAAGATTTGCTGAAGGCGGTCATAATCACCAAAAATGGTCGTTTCTGATTGGATCTCATAATTGAGACCCACCCCTTTCTCATCCGCCAGAGGTTGAAGCTGCTCTATCACGATTTCCAGAATGTCATTTAATGAATGGACTTCTTTTTTTAATTCAATTTTCCCGGAACGAATTTTTTCCAGGTCCAGCAATTCGTTGATGAGACGGATCAATCTCATGGTCTCCTTTTCCATTATGGCTAAATATTTATCCTTGTCCTTCTCTTCAACAAGCCCTTTTCTCATTCCTTCAATTAGCCCCCTTATGGAGGTAAGGGGTGTTCTTAATTCATGGGTCACATCAGCTGTAAATTGCTGTCTCCTTTTTTCCATGATTAACAGCTGCTGATGGCTCTCCCTCAGTCTTTCACCCATGATATTCATATCCCTTGCCAGCTGAGAAATCTCATCCTCTTTATGAACTGGAATGGGAGTTACTTGATCCCAATAACCTGATGCCACCTGTTTGGCAAATTGCCGCAATAGAAAAAGCCGTCTCGCCATCCCCTTTGAAAGAAACCAGCTAAGAACCAGAGCAATGATAAATGAGATGAGGCCTGTTTTAAGCAGCAATAGATTAAACTGAGCAGCTGCCTCCTTTGTTCCCTTCAATGGAGAAGCAAGGATAAGGAACAGGGGCTGTTCCTTCTTGGGAGAACGCAGCGGATAAATGAGCAGGGTTGCAGGTTCTTTGAACCGGCGCAGTTCCTTGAGCTGGCCAACCGGCTTTCCGCTTTTTAAACGGGCTATTTCCTCTTCAGAAAGGCGAAAAGAAGTAAAGAACCCATTGCTTACACCCGAGTTACCAACGATCTGTCCATTTCTGTTGAGAAGGGCAATACGGATGCCACGCTGTTCGGCAAAGTTTTTTATCAGTTCCAATCCGTTGTCATCAGTCAATCTTTTCTGTTCTTTAAGAAGTTGTTTCACATTTTTGGCCAACTGGTTTAACTCTGCAAGCTTCTGTTCATAGGCATAATTGGTAACGAACTTCATCAAAAATCCAAATAGGAGAACAAAAGAGAGCAGGAGCACAATCACATGATTCAAAATGAATTTGCTAAAAATACTTTTCTTCATGATGACTCTTCCTCATCCCACTTGTAGCCTACTCCCCATACCGTATGGATCCACTGATGATCTGAAGTGGAAATTTTTTTTCTTAGACGTTTAATATGTACATCCACCGTTCTTTCGTCCCCATAAAAGTCAAATCCCCACAATTTTTCCAGCAGTTGCTCTCTTGTAAACACCTGCTTCGGGTGTTTAGAGAGAAAAGAAAGGATATCAAATTCCTTTGCCGTTAACCCATTGATTTTCACACCATCAATGAAAACTTCCCTTGTTTGATCATAAACCTGAATCCGCCTGTCTCCCGGTTCTGGAATCCCAGGCTGGGAAGCATTTTTCCTTCGGCAGACCGCTTTAATTCTGGCCAGCAAGGCAAGTGGACTAAAAGGTTTTGTAATATAGTCATCTGCTCCCAATTCCAAGCCAAGGATTTGGTCTGCTTCCGTATCCTTTGCTGTCAGCATGATTAAGGGTATATCCGATGTTTGTCGCAATTTCTTGCAAAGGGTGATCCCGTCCGTTCCAGGAAGCATCCAGTCAAGGATCACAAAGTCCCATGATTGCTGTTCAAGCATTTTCTGTGCTTCATCTCCATGATGTACGAATACAGGTTGATAGCCTTCTTTGGAAAGAAATAACTCTAACATCTGACAAACGCTTTGATCATCTTCAACGACAAGAATGTTCATGACCATGTCCATCCTTTCATTTTCCCTTACAAAAAGCATAGCAGAAATTCATGCAAATTTGGATGGATTTTGGGAAGCAATTCATACTTGCAAAAAAAGGCCTGAATCTTGGAGAAAGACTCTTTTATTTCAATGCTATAGGAAATATCTAATTGATTTTAACAACGGTACGTCCGCGAACCTGGCCTTTCAGGATCGCGGCCAAAATATTTGGCAGCTCTTCCAGGGTAATTTCATTCGCTGCTTGATCCAGATCATCAGGCTTTAAATCGGACCCCATCCGATTCCATAGATTGGCCCTGGTAACCATTGGACAATAGACCGAATCGATTCCTAATAGATTGATGCCACGAAGAATAAATGGATATACTGAGGTAGAAAATTCCCCGCCTCCCGTTAAGCCGCAGGAGGCCACAGACCCGCCATACTTGATTGTGCTTAATACATAAGCAAGGGTATTCCCTCCTACCGGATCAATTGCTCCAGCCCATCGCTGTTTATCCAAGGGTTTTATTTTTTCTGGCGATAATTCTTCCCGGGATAAAACTTCTTTCGCTCCCAACTGACGAAGGTAGTCATGTTCAGACTCCTTGCCGGTACTGGCTACTACATGATAACCAAGTCTGGAGAGCATGGCCACCGCCATACTTCCCACCCCACCCGTTGCGCCGGTAACCAGGACAGGGCCGTCTTCCGGCTTTAAACCATTCTCTTCCATTCGCTGAATGGATAAAGCGGCCGTAAATCCAGCTGTGCCATAAATCATCGCTTCTTTTAATGTGAGTCCTTTAGGCAAAGGAACCACCCAATCTCCAGGAACCCTTGCAAACTGGCTGAAACCGCCAAAATGGGAAACTCCCAGCTCGTAGCTGGTGGCTATCACCTCGTCTCCCTCTTTGAAGCGATGATCTGTTGATGAAACCACAGTTCCCGCCAGATCAATTCCAGGAATGAATGGGTAGAAACGAACAATTTTTCCATTTGGAATGCTGGCTAATCCATCCTTGTAATTGACACTAGAATAAGCAACTTGAATGGTCACCTCTCCTTCTGGAAGATCATCTAACGAGATCTCCCTCATGCCGGCCGAAAAAGATTCCTCTGTTTTATTCACGATAAAAGCCATGAATTTTTCTGTCATACATACAACCCCTCTCCTATTCTTTCTTCTCCACTTATCCATTTCTATTTTTTGATGATTATTCCTTTTATTTTTTTATGGATATTTGCACATTTGGGCTTATCTTCCCATTCACAAATTAAAATTATTTTAATATAATGTTTTGCATAGGGGAAACTTTTTGTCGTTCTATAAAAAAATAAGGTGGTGCACAACTTGAATCAAGAACATTTGTTAACTCAACAGTCCTTACTCTCCCTGTTAAAAAAACAAATAAAGTCGTTCTCACTAAAAAAGGCATTTCCGTTTATCGGCCCTGCCTATTTAGTCAGTGTTGGATATATTGATCCAGGAAACTGGGCAACCAATATTGAGGGAGGCGCAAGCTTTGGATACAAGCTGCTATGGGTTCTTCTTTTAAGCAATCTTATGGCCATATTGTTGCAGGTACTTTCTGCAAAATTAGGCATTGCCACTGGAAAATCTTTAGCAGAAAACTGCAGAGAGCATTTTTCAAAACCCCTCTCCTTTTTTCTGTGGGTGACGGCCCAATTGGCGGCTATGGCTACTGATTTAGCTGAATTCCTCGGAGCTGCACTGGGATTTTATATCTTATTTGGCCTGCCCATGATGCAATCAGCCCTGTTGGCTGCGGTGTTTACCTTTCTTGTTCTCGCGTTACACCGATACGGATTTAGAAAAATTGAGTTCATTATTTTTGGATTGGTGGGAATCGTCGCCGGGGTTTATGTCCTTGAATTATTCCTGGCCAAACCGGATTGGGGACAGGTGGCCTATCATGTATTTGTTCCACAAATTGATTCAGCTAGTATATTTGTCGCCATCGGCATGCTAGGGGCAACGGTTATGCCCCATAACATCTTTCTTCACTCCGCCATTGTGAAGCATCGGCTGAAGCCCCATGATCCGGCACATAATCAAAGATTATTCAGGTATTCTGTCCTGGATTCCGTAGTGGCGTTAAATACGGCATGGTTTATTAACTCAGCGATGATCATCATGTCTGCAGCTGTATTTTTTGCCAATGGAGTAGGGGTGACTTCCATTGAAGAAGCCCAAGCTACCTTGGTTCCATTGCTGGGGGGATTTGCTGGTACGGCCTTTGCTATTGCCCTATTGTCATCTGGGCTTTCCTCTTCGGTAACAGGGACCATGGCTGGTCAGTATATTATGGAAGGATTTCTACATCGGAAAATTCCCATGTGGCTAGGACGATTTATTACCATGATTCCTGCCTTAGTGATCATTGGAATGGGAGTCAATACTTTAAAGGCCCTGATCTTAAGCCAGGTTATTTTAAGTTTGCAGCTACCTTTTACAATTATTCCTCTCATCTGGTTTACAAGGAACAAAAAGTTGATGGGAGAATATGTAAATAAAAAAATAACCACCATCCTGGTGATCCTGGTAGCTGCGATCATCCTGTTCCTAAACGGATTACTGATCTACGAGGTTTTTGGAGGGGAATTTTAGGACAGGAGTTCTAATAATTTCCGTTATCCATAAACGGTTAGCTACAGGGTATGGTAAATGACTTTGTAGGTATAGACGGAACTAGAGGGCTGTCCTTTGTGAATGCTTTCGTTCCGTCTTATACTTAAGAACGATTATTTATCTTCCAGATAAATTTCTACTTTTGAGTTGTCCAGCTCTTGAACGACAATATCATCAAAGGCTTTTTTCGCCAGGAAGGAAAGGTGCTGTTCATCTACCCCAGGATTTTCTTTTGCCACTTTCCCCTTTAACTTTTCTGTTACCTTTTCAATTAAAATGACATCTTTCATTTTTTCCTTTTCCCTGGCTTTAAATTTATTTTCTCCCATTTCCTTAATAAACTTCTGATAAGCCCCATAGATCTCCAGCTGATCGATATAACTGTCCAGCCTTTCTTTCACTTCTTCATCGGTAACAGACATGTTTTCCTTTTTAGCAATGTTGGTCATGGCGATGAACCGAATCATTTTCATCAATGCATTTTTTTCCGTATAGGCATTCTTCTCCCTGTTCAAATCTGATAATCTACCCTCCAACTCGCTTCCCGTAAAGTTTTTCCGTATATCTTCTTCGTTAATGGCAAACTGAAGCTGGTCTAATTTCACTTGATAATCCAAATCAGCTCTTGTAATCATTTCATCATTCACTTTAGCCACCAAATCTGTGCCATTATTTCTTTCAGAAGTACAGCCGCTAATGAAACCTGCAACAAGAATGCCCAACAGCATCATTCTTACATATCTCTTTCTCAATCTATCCACTCCCCTTTTACAAAAAACTAGTTTATACTTTACATATCTCATTCACCATTTATTTGCTATGAAATTTATCACAGAGGGGGAGATCCAATGTGATGATTCAAAAATTAGACGAAATTCGAGGAGTCGTCCTCTTCGTGATGGTGATATTCAGCATCATCCTTAGTCTTCCCGGCTGTTCCGCCAATAAAAACACTACCAATGAAAATATTGCCAATGATAGCGAAATCACGACAGCACCGGAAATAACCTCTGGCTTTTCCCAGGAAATGAATTTAAAATGGATTCGTAATTTTTATGACTATTCACTAACCTATGACCCTGAAAAAAAAATACTAACGGGAAATGGGTCATTAGTATATGTAAACGATTCGAAAGATGACCTTTATTCTATTGTTTTGCAGCTTTATTTAAATGCTTTTTCAAGTAATTATGATGGAAATCCGGTATTGCCAAGGTTTGCTGGAAAAGCATATCCCCACGGCAAAAAATATGGAAAAATCTCCATCAATCAAATTACTTCCGAAGGAGTCCCTTTATCTTTTTTAGAAAACACTTTATCCGTAATCATCGATCTCCCCCAACCTTTGCACCCAGGGGATTCCTTCCCAATTGATTTGCAGTTCTCCGCGGATATTCCAGATATCCGACATCGGGTAGGAAGTACCCCTAACGCCCAATGGTTCGGCAACGTATTGCCTTCCTTTGGTGTATATGATAATGGGGAATGGTTGTCCTATCCCTACTACCCCATTGGAGAACCATATGTTTCCAATATAGCTGACTATAAGATAAAACTAATGGTGCCTAAAGGTTGGGAAGTCATAGCTACAGGAGAAAAAACGAAAACAGAGGCTGTAGATGATGACGATTGGGTCAAATATTGGATTGAAGCAGAAAATGTAAGGGATTTTCTGTTCGCTATTGTGAAAGAATACAAAGTTCAGACCTTAAGTACAGATAACGGGACCCTCATCCATTTCTATTATCGAAAGGCCGATGACAAAACCGTTGACCAGCTTCTGAATCAAGTGGCCCGATCAATAGAGTATTTTTCCCGCAGGGTTGGCCCCTATCCATATAAAGAATTGGATCTCTTAGAAAATAACATGTTTATTACTGGAATGGAGTATCCTGGAATGGTGTTGATCAGGGAAGACCGGATGAATCCAGAGGGTCTAAATACGATTATCCATGAAGTGGCCCACCAATGGTTTTATAATTTAATAGGAAATGACCAAGTGAGGGAACCCTGGCTTGATGAAGGTTTTGCCACCTATCTGACCGATGAATTTATTCAAGGGGATAACTTGACTCGTTATTACCAACAGTTAAAGAAAGGGCTTCACGGCAGAATATTAAATGAAGGAACTACCTTATCCTTTTCTACTTCCCAATTTTCAGACTGGGGGCCCTACTGGAGACAAGCCTATGGAAAAGGGAGCCTGTTCTTGTTCTCACTTAGGGAAAAAATCGGAGATGATGCTTTCTCCCAATTACTCAAAAGTTTGTATAGGGATTATCAGTCTAAAATCATTCAAGCAACAGATGTCCAAAGAGTAGCGGAAAAAATATTTGGCAATTCCTTGGACGATTTTTTTGCCGCCTGGTTAAATGGAAAAGGAATCCCAAATCATTCATAAAATTTTTCATCATCACCAGCGGCAAATAAACTTTCCATTCTCACCATTAGAGATGAAGTTACGTCTTAATCATGTTCCTCCTCTTCTGTTTTATGGGGGAGGAACCCTCTCTTTTCCAGATAGGAAGAAATTTTTATCACCAAATACATGGCCACCATCACCATAAGGACAACATCAAGCAAATTGGCTCCAATAGCTAAACCGATCATGCCTGTTGCCCAAAGCTGAGCCGCAGAAGTGAGCCCTTTAATATTCTTTCCATATTTGAGAATCAGTCCCCCGCCAAGGAAACCCAATCCGGAAACCACCTGAGAAGCCAGCCTCATGGGGTCTTGCACCACATTGCTTTGTTTGGGAAGTGTCAAACTCCCGACTACCTGCTCCACTCCATAAATAGAAATAATCATAACCAAGGTAGAGCCCATACAGACAAAGGAATAGGTGCGTATTCCGGCCGGCTTGTTTTTTGAGGTTCTTTCATATCCAATGAGGAAACCGACCACTGCACTGATAAAGATTCTTAGATAAACATCCCCAGGCAATGAAAAAAATGAAAAAAAAGCTTCCTTCACTATACTCCCCCCTAAGGATCATTTCTCTAAGAGTCATTTCTTTTTCTTTTTCCAAATTGAAATGCATAAAACAGGGCAACGATAACAGATATGATTATGGCTAAAAAAATGGATTTTACAAAGAATTTAAATAAAACGACCAAAAACAAAATCACGGCAATAAAAGTTAAATTAAACCAGATCCGTCCCATATTTCTCCCCCATTCCTGATTCTACTGTCCATTTTCTCCTAAAATGATCCCTTATGCAACTTTTACCACATTGGCATCCTCTCAAAAACCCCATATACTAAAAGAAAACGATTTTCTATGTGACCATGGACAAGTGTAAGTAATTTTTTGATCAGTTAAGACAATAGATGTGGAACCAAAGATTGACATGTCCGCTAGTCGAATTCGAGCAAGAAGTGATTCACGTCCGCTTTAAACCATATAGTTCTGATCAGTAAAAACTGATTTTCTGAGGAGAGGATATCTATGGAGAGTCAACATTCTATGGAACAGAATCTTTCAACAACCGAGCTTAGCCGCAGAAAAAAATCAAAAAAAAGCCGCCGAACAGGGAAAACGATCATGGTATTCTTTCTTTCCGTTCTGGTTTGGGCCAGTTTAGCCTATGGCGGATATCGCCTTGGCTTCTCGCTGATTAACCAATCTACTGCAGCCCTTCAGCAATCGATTGATGATGTGAAAGAAAGCAACGCTCTTCAGCTTCAACGAATGACAGAACAAATGAAATCTCTGGAATTTGAATTGCAGTTGATTGAGGAATCCATCAATCAAACGGATTCACAATTATCCGATTCCAACACAACCCGCGAAGCTCTGATCAACCGGATCACTGAGTTGGACAAACAACTGGAAGAATTAAAAAAGTCCTTGCAGAAGCTAAAGGAGAATACCCGTGGTTAGACGCATCATTTGGTATTTAAATCGTTTTTTATTCTTCTTGAGTGCACCTGTCATCGGTTTTCTATTAGCTTTATCCCTTCATCCCATACCATTTCATGTAGAACAAAACCGTCTCTTAGTGAATACTGAAACCTTTCAATCCCAATTAAAGGAGCTTCGCAACAAAACAAACTCAATCGTTGAAAAGACAAGTTCGATTCAGCTTTCCCTTGAAGAACTGAAGAGCACCTTTGTAAGCCAGCAAGACCTGATTCAGGAGTTAATAGAAAAAAGCAAAGTCCAGAGCGGACTAGCCGATACAATTATCGAGGAGCAGATCATTGAACGATTGGGACCTATTTTAGATACTTATGAATCAGATCGGGTAAAGATTCAGCTTTTTGCCGTAATCGGAAAACCATACAGGGGACACGTGGCAAAAGTAAAGCTGAAGGATCCATCCGCCATTCGGGTGGTGCTGGCAAAAGATCGTTGGGGAGAAACGGAAACCACCAGTGAAGCGGCAAGGCGGATGAATGCCATCTTTGCAGTCAATGGTGGTGGCTTCTATGAAACCATTGAGCAAGGAGAAATTAAAAACAAACCGATTGGAACAACCATTGTAGACGGGAAATGGTTGAGCGGCTTCTTTCCAAGGGGGGACGATGTGTTTTTCTCAGGTTTTTCTAAAGGGGGGAGTTTGATCGGCGGCTATTTTAAAAGTAAGGAAGCACTGGCCCAATTGGAGCCCCAATCCGGGGTCAGCTTCCTCCCAATTTTAATCAAGGACGGGAAACCTCTCCCCATTCCGAAGGATTGGCAGAATCAGAGACACCCTAGAACCATCCTGGGACAATTTGTTAATGGCGATCTCTTCTTTATGGTGATTGATGGCCGCCAGCCCCGCTGGAGTATTGGCGCAACCCTTGAGGAAATACAAGAGAAGTTGATGAGCTGGAAAGTGATAGATGCCTACAACCTGGATGGCGGCGGTTCTTCCACCCTGGTTTTCAAAGGAAAACTATTAAACCGCCCCTCCGACGGACAAGAGCGGCCTGTAACAACCAATATTGTGATTTTGCCGTAATTTCATATCATTGTCCTGATACACCCGGTAAGTTATACTGGACTTAAGTGAATTTTCAAGATTAAGGAGGGAGTCATCATGAGCAGCACACCCTCAGAGAAGTCACAAAAAGTCGTAAAAGAACAGCAAGAGGCCTATCAAGAGGCAAACATCCCGAAACACTATCCTTTTATTGAAGAAAGGTATGAAATCATCAACAACATTCGTTATGACTTAAAGCCATCCCCAACGGTAAAACATCAAAGGATCCTTGGATATCTTCATAAATCCCTAGACGCTACCTGTCACAATAACGGGGTGATCATATTTGCCCCAATGGATGTTTATCTTGATGAGGGAAACATTTTTCAGCCGGACTTGATTTTTATCCTGCATGAGAATTCAGAGATTATTAAGGAAGCGAGAATTGAAGGCGCCCCTGATTTGGTTGCGGAAATTTTATCACCAAGCACAAGCCAGAATGATAAAATCCGCAAAAAAGCCCAGTATGAGCGTTTTGGAGTGAAGGAATATTGGATCGTTGACCCTGTTCATTTTACCGTCGATCAATTTGTATTGGAAAATGGGAGGTTTCTCCTGAATGCAACGTATGGCGAAGGAGATACCCTCACCTCTGATTTATTTTCCTGCGTTTCCATAGACCTAAGCCCTTTATTTGACCAAATCCGATAAAAAAAACTTACTACAGATGGAGTGATTTTCTCCATCTGTAGTTTAGTTGTGCCGCACAGGACGTGCCAATGTCGACAATGCAGCAGGACGCTGCGTTTTTGTCGACAACTTATCCAAGGGCTTAGTGCCACTTATCTCCCAAATATATGGATGGATGGAACTAATGAATTTACTAAGGACAGCCTTCGAGTTCCATCATCGAAGTACCCGGATGTGTTTGAGGGCTCCGTTCTTTAGTCTCGGAGCGGACATTGATTACTTCTCGCTGAACTCGGCTAGCGGACGTGTAAATTCTTTAGTTCCATCGGGAGTCTTAGTAGCACTTAGCCATCGGACAAAAGATCAGCTAATTTCCTGCATTGATCTCTTTTATCCGTTGGACAGCCTGGGGATTTTCCAAGGATGACAGATCTCCAGCTTCTTTCCCCAAATATGCGGACCGAATCACCCGCCTTAAAATTTTCCCATTCCTCGTGCGGGGAAGCTCGTGAACAAAATGAATCGCTTTCGGTTTTAACGGTTTCCCAAGATTTTGGGCAACCAATTCCATTAACTCCCCTTCCAATTTCTCTTCCATTTCATCGGAACACTCATCCCACCTCGGGACGACAAAACCAACGGCAGATGTTCCCTTCACCTCGTCCGGCACACCAACAACGGCCGCTTCAACCACAACAGGATGGGACACCAAAATGGACTCCAATTCGGCCGGACCTACCCGTTTTCCGGCAATTTTTAACGTATCATCACTTCGCCCCTCAATATACCAAAATCCCTCATCATCTATGCGGGCCCAATCTCCATGGACCCATACATTAGGCCACTTATTCCAATAGGTCTTTTCATAGCGTTCGGGGTCCTGCCAGAAACCGCGGGTCATTCCGGGCCACGGCTGTTTAATCACCAGTTCCCCTACTTCTCCTCTGACCGATTCTCCCTCTTCATTTACCACATCCACCACCATCCCGGGAATAGGCCCGTGAAATGAACAGGGCTTCTGGGGCAAACCAGGAAAACAGCCGATGATTCCTCCGGAAATCTCTGTCCCTCCGGAATAATTGATGATGGGACACTTCCCTTTGCCTGCTTGTTCATAGAGCCATTCCCATGGAGTTGGATTCCATGGTTCGCCTGTTGAGCCGAATACCTTTAAGGAAGAAAGGTCATGCTTTTCCACCCAAGACGTGCCGTGGGTCATTAAGCTGCGTATCGCTGTGGGTGAAACTCCAAGATGAGTCACCTTGTGCTTTTCCACCAAAGACCACATTCTATCCGGTTGTGGATAATCGGGTGTTCCCTCAAAGAGAAGAACCGTTCCACCCAACAACAGAGCGCCATATACCATCCAAGGCCCCATCATCCAACCCATATCGGTAATCCAAAACAGGATATCATCCTTGGCAAAGTCAAAGGAAAACATCATATCCTGAGCCGCCTTAAAGGGAAAACCGGCATGGACATGAACGGTCCCCTTCGGTTTTCCGGTAGTGCCGGATGTATAAATCAACAAAAACGGATCTTCACTATCCATAGGTTCAGCTTTCATCTCATCCGATTGTTGATTTAAAAGGAGATCATAACCGACTAGCAATGGGGACGATTGGCTCTGATCAATCTCTAAAGCTCCTGTACGGTCGACAACAACCAGATGAGTGAGGGATGGAGAAAGGGCAGCGGCACGTTTTGCCTCATGAAACATATCTACCCTTTTCCCCCGACGGAAAAATCCATCGGCTGTTACCATCACCTTGGCTTGACTGTCATTCACTCTTGTGGCCACGGCTTCTGCGCCATATCCGGAGAATACAGGGATGACAATGGCACCGATCTTGGCAGTCCCCAACAGAACAACGGCTGTCTCAGGGATCATGGGCAGATACATGACAACCCGATCTCCCTTTTTCACTCCCAGGCTTTTTAATCCATAGGCAAACCGGTTAACCGTCTTGTATAATTCAGAATAGGTTACCCTGCGGTTTTCTCCTCCATCTCCTTCCCAAATCAACGCTGGTTTGGTTGCGGATTCCCCTTGGGCATGTTTATCCAGAGCATCATAAGTTAAATTCATCTTTCCGTTCACATACCATTTCGTCCACGGAATACCCTGTGAAGTATCCATGACTTGGGAATAGGGTTGAAACCAGGTAAGGCCTACTTCTTTCTCCATCTCTCCCCAAAACCAGGAGGGATCATCGGCAACCGCTTGATGAAGGCTTTTTAGTTCCTTAAATCCATGCTTATCCATAAAACGTGCTAACTGCGAGAATGTCAAAATCATCGACCCTCCCTCTCGTATCTTTTTTACAACATTATACCAAATCATACACTTAATTTTTAGAAAATATGAAAGTGTAGCGCATTTAAGCTCTTCTTACCCGGATGGTTTAGATATGTCCTGTACTGGACTTCCCATCGTTTAAGATGGTTTGCCAATATTGTTGAAACCATTACCAATATGAAACACCCTCTCCTTCACTTATTCTCCATTAGGCAGGGCAGGACAATGGTAAAGGTGGATCCATTATTCTTGTCGGAGATCACTTCAATTCTGCCGCCATGATTTTCAATAATTCGGTAACAGATGGATAAGCCCAATCCCAGCCCTTCCTCCTTCGTGGAATAAAACGGGTTGAAAATGTGTTTGATTTCTTCTTCTTCCATCCCGATTCCTTCATCCTGTATCATTATTTTAGTTTCATTCTGATCCGCCAAATGTTCCAGTTTAACCGTTATTTCCCCTCCCCTTGGCATCGATTCGATAGCATTTTGAATCATGTTCATGAATACCTGCTTCATCTGGGATTTATCGATCATCACAATGACAGGTTCATGATAAGAAATATAATGAACACTGATGTTGAACAATATGGCTTGTGTTCTCATGAGTTGGACCGTCTCTTCCAGGACTTCATCTATATTTAATGCTTTTCGTATCGGGGAGTCCGGCTTAGCTGTTAACACAAAATCCGTAACCAGTTTATTCATCCGACTCAGCTCATCCGTAATAATATGCAGATACTGTTGCTCAGGTTCTGTTGATGAGTACCTCTCCTTTAACAGATGAATAAACCCAGATACAGTAGTTAACGGATTTCTGATTTCATGGGCCAATCCGTCTGCCAGTTTACCAATAATTGAAAATTTTTCAGAAGAAATAATCTGCTTTTCCAATTCATAACGCTCGGTAATGTCCCGGAATTGAACAATTACCCCAAAGAATTCATCGTTCTCATCATAAATAGGAACTGCATCGAAGAGGCAGACAATCGGTTTTCCACCCTCCTTGGAATGAAGCTTCAACTCAACGTTTTCACAGGGTTTCCCCTCCGATATAATGGAACGGATATATTTCCCGATAGGTTCCAATTGGTACAGCTTGTTTCCTTGCAGCTTTTCTTTTGGATAGCCCAACAGCTTTTCTGCGAAATCGTTCATTTCATTGACTCGCCCCTGGTTGTCCGTAATGATGATTCCATTTCTTGTTGTACGAATCATCATTTGATTGAACAACTCCAACCGTTCATTCTGTTTTCTTAACAGCAATTCCCTCTCAATGGAATCAACCATCGTTGACAATAATGAAACATATAAGGAACTGGCATACTCTATTGATGTCATAATGGAAATGGTTCCCCTTATGTCTTTAATATCAGGAAAATGAAAGGGTATCGAGTAGTAGGCAGATTGGTGGAGATGATAATGATAGTGGTCTGTTCCAACCACCTCAACGACATGGTCATGTTTTAGAGCTAATGAAATGGAGTTGGTTCCCATCTCTTCTTCGGAGAATTTAACCCCGATATGAATTCCGATCTGATTCACCTTTTTTTTATCATCTCATCCCCATACATTTCCAAAATAAACCCGTGTTCATCAGACACGACAATTAATAAAGGATCATCCTTAATAAGGGAAATCAGCTTACTAGCAAATAAAATCACCACAGACAATACATCATCATACTCTTTTAGTTTTTTCCTTAACTCACCCTGGGATAAAAAATTGGATGGTGTTGGAATTTGGAATGGATTCATATGTCTTCTTTCACAAAATTCTTTAGATTCTTTGATATACTTGATTTCCATCTTTCGACTCCCTTAGCAAGCGTGATTAACAAAAAATTCGGCAAAAGGAAACAAATTCCTCCATTTTCTATGCATAGATTCGAAAAATACATTAAAAAACAAAACCCATCTTTATGGAAAATTCCTAAAGATGGGTCTTTCAAGCTGAATTTATTCCATTTCAAATCCCATATCGGCAAGCATTTGGTAATCCTGTGATGCTTCTTGTCCGCCGGTTGTCAAATAGTCTCCGATAAAAATAGAGTTTCCAACATATAAACCCAAAGGTTGAAGGGAACGAAGATTCACTTCCCTCCCCCCGGAAATACGGATTTCCTTTGAAGGGCAGACAAACCGGAACATGGCCAGTACTTTTAAACACCTAGTTGGAGTTAATTGATTCAACCCTCCCAATTTTGTTCCCGGAATTGGGGTTAAAAAATTGACCGGGATGCTGTCGGCATCCAATTCCCGTAACGCAAAGGCCATATCCACAATATCTTCATCAGTCTCTCCCATTCCAACAATACAGCCTGAACAGGGAGACATTCCGGTTGCTTTTACAATCTCCACGGTTCTTACGCGATCCTGATAGGTATGTGTTGTTGTAATGTTCCCATGATGGGCTTCACTGGTGTTAATATTGTGATTAAATCTTTCCACGCCTGCTTCCTTTAAGCGAATGGCCTGATCAACGGTAATTAGGCCAAGGCATGCACAAATCTTAATCTTCATCGTTTTTTTTATCTCCTTGACCGCTTCAATAACCTGATCCAATTCTGGTTCAGTAGGCTTTCTCCCGCTAGCAACAATACAGTATGTACCGGCATTCATTTCGAGGGCTTTTTGGGCACCCTTTACAATTTCATCCTTTGAAAGCATGGTATATTTTTGAATAGGTGCCGTTGAATCCTTCGATTGGGAACAATAGCCGCAATCCTCCGAACAGTGACCGCTTTTCACATTGGCAATCAAGTTCAACTTCACTTTGTTTCCAAAATAGTTTCTACGGATCAAATATGCTCCAGACAATAGTTCCAGAATTTCCTCATCCTTTGTTTGCAGGATGGCCAAAGCTTCTTTCCGTTGAAGAACATGTCCTTCCAGAACTTCCCTTGCCCGTTCCACCCAATTTTTTAACCCCTTTTCTTGAGCTTTCTGTGTGTTCATCATCACTTCTCCTCCCATTTAAGCGTACCGTGAAAATAAAAAGTTAACTTTAAATTATATATAGTTAACTTATTTCCTTTATTATCAAGGAAAAGTGTTAACGAGTCAATTAGAATAGTTAACTTTATAGAAATTGAAAGGGGTCCGTCGATATCTGGGAGATGATGACATCTGTTTTGTATTTGTTCTCATCCAATTTTCCCTTTAAAAAATTGGCGACGCCCTGCTTCATCACTTTTTCGATATGATGACCGGGATCAATAATGTTTAATCCGCTGGTTAAGGCATCATGGGCCGTGTGGTAATAAATATCTCCTGTGATTAGAACATCTGCGCCTTTAAACGAAGCCTTTGATACAAAGCTATTGCCATCCCCGCCAACCACTGCCACTTTTTGCACCATTTCATCAAGGACGCCTACCACCCTAAGACCAGAAACACCGTACGCTGTTTTTACTTTTTCTGCCAGCTCCCTTAGAGATACAGGCTGAGGAAGTTTTCCAATCCTTCCAATTCCGTAGGGTTTTCCAGGGATATCCAAAGGATAAATGTCATAGGCTACTTCTTCATAGGGATGGGCTTTCATCATCGCACGAACAACTTTGCTTTGAATTTCTGCCGGAAAGATGGTTTCAATCCTGATTTCTTCCACCTTTTCCAAATTCCCATGGGAGCCAATATAGGGGTTGGTCCCTTCCCTTGGCATGAATGTGCCAAAACCTTCGATATTGAAAGTACAATGGCTGTAATTCCCAATCCAACCGGCCCCTGCCTCTGCCATGGCATGAAGTACTTCACCATGATGGGTTTTTGGAACAAAAACCACCAGTTTCTTTAACTGCTGAACATAACCTGTCTCCAGTATTTCGACCTCTTCAAGTCCCAAGGGCTGAATCAGGAGATCATTTACCCCGCCATGGGCGGCATCCAGATTGGTATGGGCGGTATACACGGCGATATCATGTTTAATCAGCTTTTCAAATATTTTCCCTCCCGGGATATCAAATCTCAAATGTTTCAACGGGCGATAAATGAGGGCATGATGGGAAATGATCAGGTCAATCCCTTGATCAATCGCTTCATCAACCACATTCTCCTGAACATCCAGGGTAACCATCACTTTTTTTATTTCCTTATTTAACGTACCTACCTGGAGCCCGATGCGATCCCCTTCCACTGCCAGGTGCTTTGGCGCAAGCTGTTCTAGGTATTGGATAATGGTTTGTCCGTTGGCAAACATGAAAGTACCTCCTGTATGCTTAATATTCGCTGACTAAAGTCCTCTTTTTTTTCCTGAGCCTCAATACTGTGGCTCCTCTCCAATTGTTTTACCACCCTTTCCATCTTTCGCAGCTCTTCTTCCCATTTTATGCGAAGAAGCAATGGCTGTCTTTTCCAAAGAAAGGGGCCAATATGAAACAAAACCTCTTTGTCCCAGGGTTGATTCAGATAGGGAGCCTCACGATCTCCCTTTTCAGCCACCACTATTTCATAGATTCGTCCTCCTTCTTCCAAAATGGATTCATCGACCAGCTGCCAGTGGTGATGGTAGAGCCAGCGTCTCACCAGTTCTTCACCTACGTTGGGCTGGAGAATCAATCGCTTGACGGCATCCAGTTTCCCTTTTCCTCCCTCTAAAATTTCAGTCATCAGGGGTCCTCCCATTCCGGCAATTACAATTGCATCCACTTCTTCAGGAGAAACAACGGAAAGTCCATCGCCTAACCGTACATCCACGTATGCGGACAAGCCTGACTGTTCGATTTGTTTTTTCGCTGATTTCCATGGTCCCCGGTTGACTTCACCGGCTATGACAAAGGGAGAAATCCCTTCCTGAACTAAAAAAGTGGGAAGGTAGGCATGATCGGAGCCGATATCGGCCACGGGACATCCTTTGGGGATATATTGAGCAATCTGATGAAGACGTTTTGAAAGCTGAATGGAATGATTCATTTTTCACCTCAAACTGGATAAAATTATTCTTACCACATTATAATCATAATTGACACAAAAAACGAACGAAAGGGTTGGAACTAACAATAAAGAAAACTTGGCTTATGCCAAGTTCCCTGTCCCAAAGACTATTTAACATTGTATCTCACAATTAAGCCGTTTCTATTTCGTTTGCCTGCTGTAAACCTAATTCCTTTATTGCCATTTCCCGCAATTTAAACTTCTGAATTTTTCCCGATGCGGTCATTGGATACTCCTCTACAATCATCACATAACGGGGAATCTTAAATTTGGAAATCTTCCCTTCACAATAGGAACGGATTTCATCCTGGGTCAATTCCACCCCGTCCTTTTTCTTAATGCAAGCCAATACCTGTTCTCCGTACTTTTCATCAGGAACCCCCACAACCTGTACGTCCAATACTTTTGGATGAGTATAAAGAAACTCCTCAATTTCCCTCGGATAAATATTTTCTCCTCCACGAATGATCATATCCTTTAAACGACCAGTAATTTTAAAATATCCCTCTTCATCCATCGTGGCTAGATCTCCGGTGTGGAGCCATCCGTCAGAATCGATGGCTTTTAAGGTTGCTTCAGGCATATTGTAATAGCCCTTCATGACCAGATACCCTCTGGTGCAGAGTTCTCCTTGAACACCAGGAGGTAAAGTTTCCCCCGTGGCGGGATCAATCACTTTCACCTCTACATTGGGCAGTACCCGACCTACTGTTGATACCCGACGCTCAATACTGTCAGAGGTTCTTGTCTGGGTAATCACCGGGGACGATTCCGTCTGCCCGTAAGCGATCGTCACCTCCCTTGCCCCCATCTGTTCTACTACTTTTTTCATGACTTCAATGGGACAGGGAGAACCTGCCATGATTCCTGTCCGCAGGGATGACAGATCATAGGAAGAAAAGTTGGGATGATTTAACTCTGCAATAAACATGGTCGGAACCCCATGAACCGCGGTGCACTTTTCCTGCTGGATGGCTTTTAGTACGGTTTCAGGATTAAACTCGATCACAGGAACCATCGTGGCTCCCAAAGCAGCGCAGGCCAGGGTACCCATCACGCACCCAAAGCAGTGAAAGAAGGGAACGGGAATGCAGAGCCGATCCTCATAGGTTAAATTCATGCATTCAGCCACATTGACGGCATTATTTAAGATATTCATATGGGAAAGCATGACTCCTTTGGGAAAACCGGTTGTTCCTGACGTATACTGCATATTAATAACTTCGTCATAATGGAGCTGGTTCTGACGGTTGGCCAATTCCTCGTCAGAAATCCCATCCCCCATGTTCACAATATCTTCCCACAGGAACATCCCCGGCTTTCTTTCTTCTCCAATGTAAATGACATTTTTTAATTTCGGCAATCTTTCAGACTTTAGTTGACCCGGTTCACAATCCATTAATTCCGGACATATTTCATAAACCATGTCCAAATAGCTTGCTCCTCTGAAACCATCAATCATAAGGAGAGTGGTAGAATCCGACTGTCGAAGAAGGTATTCTAGTTCATGGGTGCGATAACTGGTATTTACGGTGACCAAGACCGCCCCCATTTTGGCGGTTGCAAATTGGGTGGTTACCCATTCCGGAACATTGGTTGCCCAAATGGCTACATGTTCACCCTTTTCTACTCCCAATTTCATGAATCCCTTCGCGACTTGATGAACGATCTGATGAAACTGCCGGTAGTTGTAACGAAGCCCCCTTTCAATATAAACGATGGCATCCCGATCACCATACTTCTCAACTGTTTCATCAAATACTTGCGGGATGGTTTTGTAAATTAATTCAGCCAATGTACCTCACACTCCTTTTTCCCTTCTTGTGATATGGACCGTTAACAACCGATTTCCCTGGCAATGACGTTTCGTTGAATCTCGGAAGTCCCTTCGCCAATCTCCAAAAGTTTAGCATCCCGATACATTCTTTCCACATGATATTCACGCATATATCCATATCCGCCATGAATCTGGATCGCTTCATCACATACCCGAGTACTCATCTCTGAGGCAAACAGCTTTGCAATAGAAGCTTCCTTGGTAAATTTACGGCCTTGATCCTTCAACCAAGCCGCCTTGTAAACCATATTTCTTGCCACTTCAATGTTCATGGCCATATTGGCCAATTTATGCTGGATGGCCTGAAACTTGGACAGGGATTGGCCAAATTGCACCCGCTCCTTTGCATACTGCAATGCTTTTTCAAAAGCACCTTGGGCAAGGCCCACTGCCATAGCTGCAATCCCGATTCTTCCCCCATCAAGGGTAATTAAAAACTGCTTAAATCCTTCCCCTTCTTTTCCCAGTATATTTTCTTCCGGTATACGAACATTCTCCAATATTAATTCAGTCGTATTTGAAGAGTGAAGACCCATTTTTTCATAGTTTGCAATCACTTGAAAACCTGGTGAATGGGTTGGGACGATAAAGGCACTAATCCCCCTTGCCCCCTTTTCCTTGTCTGTTACTGCTGTTAAAGCCAGATATTTTGCATAGCTGGCGTTGGTTATAAAACACTTGGAACCATTAATCACCCATTCAGACCCGTCTTTCATGGCCGTTGTCCTGGTTCCTCCGGCATCAGAACCGGCATTGGGTTCTGTCAGACCGAAGGCGCCAAGGGTTTCCCCGCGAAATAAAGGGGGTAAATATTCCTTCCTTTGCTCCTCAGTCCCAAACAAATAAATGGGAGCACATCCTAGTGAAATATGGGCAGAATAGGTAATTCCAACTGATCCGCATACACGGCTTAGCTCTTCTACCGTAATGGCAAAGCTGACCGTGTCTGCTCCTCCTCCGCCGTATTCTTCGGGAAAAGGGAGACCGAGAAGCTCCAATTCTGCCATTTGTTTGATAATCTCCATGGGAAATTGGCCTGTTCGATCCCTTTCTTCCACCCCGGCGGCCACTACCTCATCAGCAAAATCCCTTACCATCTTCTTTAACATCTGTTGTTCTTGTGTTAAATCAAAGTTCATAGCCCACCCCTCCTCTTGGTATTCTGAGCGTTTGTTCAGTTAATAGGAATAATTATAACCTTTATATATATTCAGATTATTATACAAAAAGGATAATTTTCCTTCTTTTTTGAAGAATATTTAATTTTTTATTTGATATATCAGTTCCGTTTTTCGATATAATATAGGTGGACCACCTTGGAGAAGGATAAATACATAAGTGAAGGGGCAGTGATCGATGAGCCATAGCCACCACCATCATGACCATCCCAATCGTACAAAAGCAGTAGATCAAAATCGCGTGTCCATTTCCATAGCTCTCATTATTACTTCTGCTTTTGTCATTGTTGAAGCAATAGGAGGTTGGATATCCAATAGTCTTGCCCTCCTTTCTGATGCCGGCCATATGTTAAGTGACGCCGCCTCTTTGGGACTCAGCTTATTTGCCATGTGGATAGCCACCAGACCGCCCTCTTCAGAGAAAACCTTCGGCTATTACCGTTTTGAGATTCTCGCTGCCCTTTTTAACGGCCTGGCTTTACTGGGAGTCTCCATCTATATCTATATAGAAGCTTATCATCGGTTTTGGCAGCCACCAGAAGTTGCAAGCCGAATGATGCTTTTCATCGCTTTTATCGGTCTCATTGCCAATTTAGTCTGCGCTTGGATTTTAACAAGGGGAGATGTAAAGGAGAATTTAAATCTGAGAAGCGCCTTTCTTCATGTCATTGGCGATATTTTGGGTTCCCTCGGAGCCATCGGGGCAGGGCTGTTCATCTATTATTTTAATTGGTATATTGCTGATCCTATTATCAGCGTCATCATTGCAACCCTTGTTTTCCTCAGCGGTCTTCGGGTCACCGGTGAATCCCTTCATATCCTAATGGAAGGGACACCAAGGGATATAAACGTCACCCTGCTTGTAGAGACCCTAAAAAAAATACCCGGAGTGAAAAATGTCCATGAACTTCACATCTGGACCATTACATCAGGGTTTCATTCTCTAAGCTGCCATTTAGTGATTCCTTATGGAGAGGATGATCAGGAAATTCTGGAAAATGCTAAAAAGGTGATCCAACAACAATTTGGAATCACCCATACCACCATTGAAATTGAAAGACCATCCTAGCTCATATCCCTTGGAAACAACAAAAACGATACAAATTGATTATCCCCTGTGAATGATGGCATCAATCACTTTTTGCAATTTCACATATTCTGTTTTTTGCAATCCTCTGCGATACTTTGCATACAGATAGGCGGCTTTGCTAAAAGACAATTCGGTATGACAAACGACCCCTTCAACAGAATAAGGGTTATCAAAGAGAACCTGCCAGGTCCCTGATCTCTGATGTTCAGGAATCTTGGCATAAACATCCTTCTTGTATTGAAGAATTTCTTCAAGTTCCTGCCAAATAAACTGCCAAGAAGGACTAATATCCCCCGGGTTAGAAATCTTTACCTTTAGCCCATGAAGGGCTGTTTCTATTTCTGATAAGCCATTTTCATCACATTGGGCCAGCCCATCCTTTATTTGCTGAATCCATTGGTTTAACGTTTGGTAATTTACTTCTATCAGATCAAATTCTTTCAAAAATCTTCCCTCCTAACCCTTTCATTCTACGGATAAAGGAGGGAAGTTGCAAACCCCTTCAGCACATTCCCTCTGCTTTGCTTATGGAACTGCCCACGAATAGAGGTCGTTTGATCATTTAGTTGATAAACTCGTGTTTGAATGTTCCGTCCCAGGAATAGATGATCGGTTTATCATTAATCACCGTTTCCAAATGAACGGGCTCTCCCCAAAGAGCAAATACATAAGGAAGTGTTTTTTCCACATATTTGACATCCAATTCAATTCCCTCATACTGATGAAAAAGCAGCAATTCATTCTTTCCCCGGTAATGATCATCCTTCACGACAAGATAAGGGAATCCGCCATTAATTTTTGATTGGACCAGGCGATCTCTTATTTCCTCCCAATCCTTGCCTACGATTTGATAAATATCCCCTGATTTTCCAAATAGATAAAGATCCAGCTCCTTAATCAGGTCCTTGGTTAAATAGTTTCGCAAAAAGGAAAGATCATGATCCAGGCTCCTCGCTTCAAAACAAGCTTCCAATCCATATTTCCGCTCAATATCTTCAAAGATTTTTAACCCCAAGTGATAAGGATTGATTCCTGTTGGAGAGGGTTGTGTGACACTGGCATTTAATTTGGCAAACTCAAAAGTTTCTTGCTCGGTCAGCTCCATCTTACGCAAAAGACGAAGGTGCCAAAAGGTGGCCCAACCCTCATTCATAATTTTTGTTTCCAACTGGGGCCAGAAGTACATCATTTCATCATGGAGGATAAACAAGATATCCCTTTGCCAAGGTTCCAACCGACCGCTATGTTGAGCGATATACAAAAGGATATCCTTATCCGGGAAGATCCGTTTATCGTTCTCTTTCTGCTCCTGTTCGTCAAAGTGATTGGGAGCTCTTCCCCGCATAGTGCCGTCCCGATAATTTCGCCAGGGATCAATATGCTCCTGAATGGAAAGACCGGCGTCCAATATTTTTTCAACCTCATCCAATCCGTGATCAAATTCGTATTGACGGATTCGCTCCGCAACCACCGCCATATGATTCACCATATCCCGGTTGGTTAATGAAAAGTAGGGGTTGTTTTTGAAAAAGTCGCTGTGACCCAGCACATGGGCGATAATTAATTTATTCTGCAAAAGAGAGTTCCCCTCCAACAGGAAAGCGTAACAGGGGTTGGAATTGATCACCAATTCATAGATGCGGCTAAGATTGTAATCATAATCCATTTTCATCCGGTAAAAGTTTTTTCCAAAGCTCCAGTGATGATATCTTGTCGGCATGCCGTATGCCCCAATGGAATATAAAATATCTGCAGGGCATATTTCAAAATGCATCGGAAAAAAATCCAATCCTTCTTCAAGGGCCAGGGAAGTGATTTGATCAATGGCATCGGCTAACGGTTTCATCTGACTTCCTCTCATGCTGCACCCCCCTCTTTCATTCCAAAGAAGGTTTTTAAAGCCATATAAACATCCTTTTTCTCTTCAATTAAGCATTGGGTAAACCGGGGATGATCTATAGAATGAAACAGGTGCATTAATGTACTTCTTGATCCCCTTCTTCCAATTTCGCCATATCCTACCATATTGCTTACTTCAAGGAGCTTGTTTAACAATGACAAGGCCAGCGGGTTGTCATCAGACCAATTGTCGCCATCGGAAAAATGAAAGGGATAGATGTTATACCGTTGAGGAGGATACCGGTTTTCAATCAATTCCAGGGCCAACTGATAAGCGGAAGAACAGCGGGTTCCGCCGCTTTCCCCCTTTGTAAAAAACTGTTCCTCCGTTACTTCTTTTGCTTCAGTATGATGGGCAATAAAGACAATTTCCACCCTTTGATACCTGGTCCGCAAAAATCGGGTCATCCAGAAGAAGAAACTTCGGGCAATATATTTTTCAAAACTGCCCATGGAACCGGAAGTATCCATCATGGCCATGATGATGGCATTTGTCTCGGGACGATTCACTTCATTCCATGTCTTAAAACGGAGATCTTCCTCGTGTATCGGGCGGTTCATCACGCACCCATCAAGCTGGGTCCTTTTCAGATGGGCCAACAATGTTCTCTTTTTATCGATATTTCCCATGAGTCCTTTTTTTCGGATATCGTCAAAGGTAATGTCTTGGGTATATATCTCGTTTTTTTCTTTGTTTTTCAGGTTGGGAAGGGAAAGATCCTCGAATATCAACTCAGCCAGCTCATCCACCGTAATTTCCGCTTCATAATAATCCTGGCCCGGCTGATTCCCGGCTTGCTCATTCCCCTGTCCCTGACCAGCCCCATCGTTGGCCCGTCCCAATACATCCCCCACCTGACTGTCTCCCTGTCCTTGACCTACATGTTTCTGTTTATCCAGATTAAACTTAAACCGAAACTGTTCAATGGAACGAATGGGTACTTTAATGGTATCCTTACCGTTTGAAAGAATAATAGATTCCTCACTGACAATCTCCGCCAAATTTTTGCGAATGGCATCCTTTACCTTTTTCTTATGTCTTTCCTGATCGGCATACCCTTTGCGGTGAAGGCTCCAGTCTTCCTGGGACAGAATAAATAAGGGATGGTGTTTCTCCATGGGTTCTCACTCCTTTCCATTTCCCTGCTTGCACCTACCTGTTTAACAGACTGCCCACATATTTCAAAAGTTCGTTTGCACAGGTTGCACAATACCCATGATGGTCAATCAACTGTTTCATCACCTCATTCATTCGCTTCAATTGCTGTTCATCCGGCACTTTGCTTGAAGTGGTAATTTTGACGATATCTTTCAGATCGGAAAACAGTTTCTTTTCAATGGCTTCCTTCAGACGTTCATGGGATTGGTAATCAAATGTTTTTCCTTTGCGGGCATAGTACGAGATTCGAATCAAAATTTCCTCCCTGAATGATTTTTTTGCATTTTCGCTCACCCCGATCTGTTCCTCAATCGACCTCATCAGCCTTTCATCAGGCTCCCTGGGCTCTTCTGTAATTGGATCCTTTATTTTTAATCCGCTGCAGTAGGCCTCTACATTGTCCAAATAGTTGTTTAATAGGGTTTTTGCCGATTCTTCAAAGGAATAAACAAAGGCTTTCTGCACTTCTTTTTTTGCCTTTTCATCATACTCCTGCCGGGCAAGGGCGATATAATTCAGATATTTCCCCTTTTCTTCTTCAGAAATGGAAGGATGTTGATCCAACCCGTTTTTTAACGCCCGTAAGATATCCAACGCATTGATACACCGCTTTTCCTCATTGATAAATGCCGTAGAGATTCGGTTGATGACATACCGAGGGTCAATGCCAAACATTCCTTCATCAGGAAACTCCTGTTTTAACTCCTCCACATCCTTTTCATGGTAACCTTCAATATCTCGGCCATCGTAAAGGTACAGCTTCTTTAGCAGGTCGATTCCCCGTTTCTTCGACTCCCTCAGCCGAGTTAAAATGGTAAAGACCGAAGTACTCCAAAGGGCATGTGGAGCAAGATGAACATCTTGTATATCACTCTGTTTAATCAGTTTTTGATAAATTTTTTCCTCTTCCGACACCTTCAAGTTATAGGGGACCTTCATCACAATAATACGGGAATGAAGGGCTTCATTTTTCTTGTTGCTAATAAAATTCCGGTATTCCGTCTCGTTGGTATGGGCAATGATCAGCTCGTCCGCTGAAATTAGCGCAAATCTGCCTGCTTTGAAGTTGCCTTCCTGGGTCAGTGAAAGAAGATTCCATAAAAATTTTTCATCACATTTGAGCATTTCCTGAAATTCCATGAGTCCGCGATTGGCAATGTTTAATTCCCCATCAAACCGGTAGGCCCGGGGATCTGACTCTGAACCATATTGGCTAATGGTCGAAAAATCAATGCTTCCGGTTAAATCGGCAATATCCTGGGATTTCGGATCAGACGGGGCAAACGTTCCAATTCCCACTCTCTTTTCTTCAGAAATCGTAATTCGAACTACCGGAACCTCTTCAATTCTTCCTTGATAGGTTTCCTCTAGGTTAAACCGGCAGACAGGGCATAAGCTTCCTTCCACTTTAATATGATATTCATTTTCAAAATCTTCACGTAATTCTACTGGGATCAAATGGAGGGGATCTTCATTCATCGGACATCCCTTAATAGCATAGAGAGCCCCTTCATCGGTTCGGCTGTACTTTTCAAGCCCCCTTTTCAACATAGTAACAATCGTTGATTTCCCGCCACTTACAGGCCCCATTAGCAGGAGCAATCTTTTCTTTACATCCAAACGCTGGGCAGCAGGACGGAAGTATTCTTCAACTAATTTCTGTATGGCATCTTCCAATCCATATAATTCCTGTTGAAAGAAAGGGTAGATGGTCTTTCCGTTTTCTTCTTCCATCCCGTGAGACATAATCATGGAATAAATTCTGGCATGGGCGGTCTGACTTAACCTCGGGTTTTCCTTAACCATTTTCAAATAATCCAGGAATGTTCCTTCCCACTGCAGTCCCCTATCCTTCTCTCGATGTTCCGACAACTTCTCTAAAAACGGCATACATCCGACCTCCTTCTCATTAAGTTTCTATCAGTTTGCGCCAGAAATGATTTGGGTCAGCATTGATCTAAACAACTGAGACCTCTATGTCTATATAGTTGAACCATATAGAAGTGGAAAAAGGCACCAACTTATATACAGATTAATCTTGTGAACCCTTGTCCATCATTTCTGCATATAAAGTCGGTGCCTTACTGAGATGTCATATATATTCTTTTGTTAGTTTAATTATAGCTTATTTTACAACATTAATAAAGGGAATATTTTGTAAATTCTGTTTTTTGTGATTCGATTTTTGTTTGCCTTATCTTCATAAGTTTTTAATATTTATTGGATAAATTTTAGATAAGGGGTTAGGTATTTTAAGATGATGCCAGAAGTCGAAGTGTTAGTGGGAAGTGTCACTAGGTACAAGTGATTAAGGGAGGTGAGTCATGTGAAGAAGAAAATCATTGCCGGGTTAGTCCTTCTTTTGGTTCTGCTAGCCGGTACAGCGTATGCAGCAACTGATGGTTTCTACAACTTTGAAGACATGCTGCCGTTTATGAAGCAGGTACACCCTGATTGGAGTGACCAAGACCTACAGGATATGTACAATGCTTGCCATGGTGACAATGGTGCAGTTCCCTCCAATACCGGTTATCAGATGATGACCAATCTGTAGTAGAACAAAACCACCGAAGTGGTTTTTGTTCATGTTTTTTGTTCAAAATCACACGTCAGGAAATCGGCGATCCTGCTGATTTGCAGACTGAAAAAGAGACATGCTTCTCTAAGAAACATGTCTCTTTCTTCATTCATTATATATTTATTATTGTATGATTTCTCGCCCGATTTCTGTGTTCAAGAAGCAATCTGAGAAAAAACAGTTTCTGAACGAATGAGTGAATAAAACCTTCCATCTATCATGCGGACTCCCAATTCCACACAATAATCACGATCTTCTTTAACCCCATAAAGCACCCATTGAGGCGCTTCCTGATTAATCAGGAAATCGACGTAATGATCCATCCCGTCCCCCCTTATTTCCCTGTCAGTCACGTCATACAAACGCAGGACAAAAGGAAGTTCCTGAAAGGGTATGGAAAATTGCTCCTCAATATCCATCTTCATTGAATGCGGAATCTCCCATTTGGCTATCAACGTTCTAATATCAGACCATTCCATACGTATATCCGGTCCGTCAGAATCCTTTGTCTCTTTTGACGATAACCTCATTCTTAACAATCGACTCCTTTATTACTTTTTTCTCTATTATTATATCACCGAAATGTCAGAAAATGAATGGACAAAGTTTATTTAGGTGAAAAGCCGACTTAGAACACTACGAATTTCTTTATAATCTAAATATTTCCAGAATAATTCGCCATATATCAAGATATCTGTTTGCAGGTGAAAACCTTCTCTGCTCCCCTCTACTCCATTGCTAGTCCCTGAATTACCTACATAACCAAGACGTTCTCCACGGGCCACTCTCTTTCCAACTTCAATGCCATCTTCTATTCGGGAAAGATGTATATACCTGACCAACACGCCGTTCTCATATTGAACCCATACCGATCTCCCCCGCAATTTGTCCAAAATATATAAAGGAGTGCTTACAGACTGCTTTGATTGTTTTAGTAAATCTTCCCTTTCTTGATAAGTTAATTCTTGGTAATCCAGATCAGCCCTAACCACCACACCATCGGCCATAGATAACACGGGTGTCCGATCATCAATCTGTATTCCGGTAACCCCGCTATACCAATCAATTCCTTCATGAATGCCATTCCTGTAGGTTCTTGGAGCAGCAGGAAGCTGCGAATCTCTCGTGCTTAATTTGGCATTCTCAATAGGAATAGAGAGAAAGGACAAATATCTAATAAGTTCTTCAGAGGTCATATTCTCTAACGCAATATTGGGCTTCGTTTGATCTGTTGAGCCAAAGGCGGGTTTAGAGGGCTTTATGTAATAAATCTCTCCTTCTTTTATCTCTCTTATATCCAACTGTAATGCGTCACTTAAAAAAGAGGTTGGAAAAAACCACTCGTTTTCATTTTCCTTATAAACAAATGAAAACTTTTTAGGAAGGGCAATCCCATTACGAAAAACCACAGGAATTCCCCTGATTATTTCAAAAGACTGCCCTAACACTTCAAATTGTATTGTACCATTGACTTCGTCAAAAGATAACCTCCCATTCAGCTGGGAAATCAATGCTTCAATTGAAAAGAAGAAAGTTCCGTCCTGATTTAAAACCGGCAATGATTGCATCGGCAGACTCTCGGGTTGGGTTTCAACCGGGTCGATTGGTTTAACAGGTTTAACCGGTTCAACCGACGAAGCTGGCTCATCTGATTCAACTGCAGATGGCGAGGAATTTCCCCCTGTCACCTCGTCTATTTCGTTCACATTGGCCACAATAGCAAAAAGAGTTGTTAATCCTGCAACTAATCCTATTATTATCCAAATTTTTTTGTTCATCTTCCCTGTTATCCCTTTCTTTATGTAATTATTTTTACGATATCATTCCTTCATACTATCATTGTAGACGATAATCAATCATTTGGCTAAATAAAAATAGGGACTATCCCAATCACTTTGGGACAGTCCCTTCCAGTTATTCTTATTTTGCTACGATAATGATTTTTTCCCCTACGGGCTGAAATAAATTGCTGTCATCATTTTTAAACTTCATGAGAAGCTTTGCCTTGTAGGTTCCATACGCCTTAAAAGGGATATTCAATTGTTCATTTAAACGAACGGCCCCCTTTGAACCTTCAACCGACAGCTCTTTTCCTTCAACAACCAACTGGTTTTCCTGATTATACACTGCAAATTTAAAGACTGAATCCTCTTTGGGGAGATTTCCGACTTCAGCATAAAAATAAATGGTGAATGTATCTAAAAGCGGAATAATTCCAATGGGTCTAATTAAGAATAGATCATCATTTTTCAGTTCGTATTGGGTGCTAAAATACCTTTCATAATCATCATACGTTATTTTTGTTAAAGCCAACATATTGACATTAGGCTTATAAATATTAAGGGTGCCGTCAGCATTATAGCGGACAATCGCATTTAACTTCCTTGCCAATTCCGTAATCAAGGATATTTTAGGATCCAATACAAAGGAGCTTTCAGAAGGTACAATCTCCTTCCCATTTAAAAGCACTTTGACTGAAGACTCTCCCACAGTTCCAATAGCAGGGGCTGCAGAAACCGTCAAGCCCCCAATCAATAACAAGATGGTCAGCAATAATGAAATTTTCCCTTTCATGTTTGTCCCTCCGCCATTTCCTTTGCCTTTCTACGCAAAGGTTGCCTTCAATTCCATAGTTATTACTTTATACGCATAACCTTCGATTAAGTTGTGGTTCTTTCATGAAAAATTGTATGGAAATTTTCATGATGTGAAAAGATCTAAAATGAACACAGCAAAATTCCTAAAAACATTATCGAACAAAAGACAGAAAAATAATTACTTTGCACGGACAAAGCTATTTGAAGTAGATCATTACAATACATAATTTTTTATTTTTTTAAAAAAAGGGCTTGAGTTTGAAAAAATACTGTATTATAATACACTTAACAATTAACAATGTGTATTATAACAATGCTAACACAAGAAGATTTAAAAAATTTCAGGGAGGTTATTAAAATGGCTGATTGCTACAGATGTAATGGAAATGGTGAAGTCGTTTGTCCGACTTGTCGTGGAGAGAAACAAAATCATGACGGAAAGCATTGCAACCATTGTCATGGTGAAGGAATTGTACACTGTTCATACTGCGGCGGAAACGGATCCCTTGAAGTATGTTAGAAAAATACAATAAATGCGAATCCATATTTTTGCCCTCCAACGAATCATCGCTAGAGGGCATTTTGTTTTTGAAGACTGTTGATCAAGATCAAGGGTTTTTGTTTAATATATTTTCATCAACAGGATAGGAATGCAGAAATTGGTGATACAGTGATTTAAGTCAAACTTGAGTAGAAAGGAAACGCACTAATCAGTAAAGGTAAATAAAATTACTTCTCTTGATCCATTGATATACAGCTTTCCATTACATGATTCGGGCTGCTGATCCTTGATTCGCTCCCACTGGTGCATTTAATTCGCCTTCTGTAGCAGCAACAACCACGGCTGCAGCGCCATCACCGGTTACGTTGACCGACGTTCTAAACATATCTAAAATACGGTCAATCCCTGCAATTAACGCGATCCCTTCCAAAGGGAGGTTAACAGACGTCAATACCATCGTCAACATGATCAGACCCGCTCCCGGTACGCCGGCCGTTCCAATGGAAGCCAATGTGGCCGTCAGTACGATTGTTAATTGTTGTATGAAGGATAAGTCAATGCCGAAAAATTGAGCTACGAACAATGCGGAAACACCTTGATATAGTGCCGTTCCATCCATATTTATGGTTGCTCCTAATGGAAGAACGAAGCTGCTAACATTTTTGGAAACACCTAAATTATCTTCCGCACTTTTGATGGTTACCGGCAAAGTTCCAGCACTGCTAGTGGTACTGAAGGCCACTAAACTTGCAGGTGCTATACCCTTGAAAAATTTGACCGGACTCATTTGGGCGAAAACTTTTACACTCGTGGAATATACGATCAGTGCATGAAGAATACAGCCAATAGCGACAGCTAATATCACCTTTATCAATGGCAATAGTACAGAAATGCCATATTTACCAACTGTTGGTGCAATAAGTCCAAATACTCCTACCGGGGCAAATTTCATGACAACCCCCGTGATTTTATACATCACTTCGGCAAATCCATCGAAAAATTGATAAACCGGTTTCGCCTTTTCTCCAACCATCGTAATTCCAAGACCAAGGAAAATAGCAAAAAAGATGATTTGAAGTATGTTGCCTTGAACTAAACATCCATGACCCGAAGGGTCACAAATTCGGATGAAAATTTTATTTTCATATCAAAGAATCAAAAGGATTGGTGGGTACGATAGCAAGTAATGTAGCTATAAAACCTTCAGACTCTTTAGGTTCCACTTTTACATCGGACGATGCGATATCCAAGCCGCTCCCTGGTGCAAATAGATTTCCAATGATTAAGCCAAGGGATATGGCAATAGCTGTAGTAACTAAATAGAAAAAAATGGTCTTTCCACCCATTCGACCTAGTTTCTTAACATCTCCTGTACTTGCGACCCCTACCACCAAAGAAGCCAATACCAAAGGTGCAATAATAAACTTTATCAATCTTAAAAATAAGTCCCCAAGAGGTTTAACTACTTCAATACTTGGCCCAACAATAGCACCCAAAATAATAGCGACTACAAAAGCGACCATAATTTGAGTTAAAAGATTATTTTTCATTCATTCTGCCTCCCTTAATTATTACGTATTGTCAAAAATGTTTTTATATAAAAGTGAATTTTCCTTGAAAACAAAGGGATGTAATAAAAAAGCCTTGCCACTCCCCTGTTTTTAGGTTATAGATTAGGTATCCACCACCAAATCTCCAAAAGAAAGAGAGCAAAGCAAGGTTTTACCTAATCTTATATCACTTTTATTGATGTATATCAAGATTCAAGAAAAAATTATTGTGTGCCTGACGGGCTCTCTAGTGGGAAAATCTATTACATGCTCTTCTAATGAATAAATTCCCCTTGCATCGCCTATCGCTTCATATTTGATTCATATCTCCTCGTTCAGATTGATTTAATTGGCGATATATTGTTACAGTTTCAAGATAAAGGATCATAAAGCATCCTGGCTTACCATCGCTAACTTACTGATTATCAACTACAAATATCTTCAGGAAAGGCTAACTGATCAATATAAATAAACTCCCCTTTGATAAATCTAAATGCCTTTAATTACCCCTCGCTTAAAATTTGGATTTTTTTCATGTGGTTTAAAGCGCAAGATATTCTACCGATAAATAAGAATCTGTGATATCCTATACCTAATGAATAGGCGAAACCATTAAAATTATTCTAACTTATTTGAATATACCGTTGAGGTGTTACAGTAATGAAAATTGAACAAATCGAAGCCTTTGTTTATGTTGCCTTAACTGGAAGTTTTAGCAAAGCCGGAGAAATTCTATTTCTTTCCCAACCTTCTGTAAGCGCTAGGGTAAAATCATTAGAAAATGAACTAGGAAGCACTCTGTTTAATAGGGTTGGTAAAAACATTATTCTATCGAAGAGTGGAGAAAATTTTCTTCCATACGCTAAAGAAATTTTACATAACGTTCAATCAGGCAAATTAGCTATTCAAAAAGAGAACAATAAAACAGAAGGTAAACTTGTTATTTCTTCTGTGCTTATTGCTGCTTATTACATACTTCCGCAGCTTTTCGAAAAGTTTCAAAAAGCCTATCCAAAAGTGAGATTAGTTATTCATACAGGTCACTCCCACCATGTGTTGGAACAGGTTCTTAATTATGAAGTACCCATTGGCATTTCCCGTGCGGTCAACCACCCTTTGATTGAAACTACCCATTTAATGGATGATGAAATGGTTTTGGTGATATACCCAGACCATCATTTTTCCTCAAGGAAAACGGTCTCGATTGAAGAAGTCGCAAGAGAACCTTTGATCTTATTTAATCGTAGTACGTACGATTGGTCATTAACTTATGGGGTCTTCAAAAACTTAAATATTGAACCAAACGTAGTGATGGAAGTAGATAGTATAGAGGTTATAAAACGAATGGTCAAGAAACAAGTCGGAATTGCCCTACTTCCTCGTTTTTCTATTAATGAAGAATTAGCAAAAAATCAACTACTAAAAGTCAATGTATTGAATATACCCCAACTCAATCGGAATTTTGAACTCATTCATCTAAAAGGTGCAACATTTGAAGGTATTGAAAAGTTATTCATTGACTTTATCGTCAATTATTTTAACCGTAAATCCACTAATTTCTACTTATAGTGCCAACCGCTTTTTTAATTTCAACCTCCAACCCACTGATGGTAATTCTATTAATACCACATTTCAATAATTTTATGTTTTCTACGTTATTCTCGCATCTTCAATTTTTAGATACGAAACAACCTTGGATCGCTAGTAAAATATTTAGTATTTCAGCTATTTTTTATATTAGCATAATTTATACTTTATAAAAATTTAATATTTAAATTCAAAGTATAAAAAACTTCTATACTTGACTCTTGTAAATTCCGTATCTGATCTCTAAAAAAGAGCATACGGGCGGGTGTGCAAGGCGAAAAACCGTTTTTAGGCGGAAAGCTTTAGGTACTGCAGCACCTTATGGAGTGGTTTTTGTGCCAGAGCCTGCCCATACACATAGACAACTAGTTGTCAGAGATCTTTAATATAGGTACTTTAGCCTTTAAAGTTTTTCACAGAAAAAAAAGCTTCACCCTCAAGCAGAAATTCATGATAAAAGCCTGCTGAGAGTGAAGTCTTTATTGAATTATCCAATTAAAAAACCTTCCGGATATGGATCGTCTTTTTCGATGATAAACTGATGCATTCCGGTAATCCATGCCGACCCAGTGATCTGTGGAATCACAGCTTGGTACTTTCCTACTTGCTGGACATCAAGCAGTTTTCCCACAAATGTTGAGTTAATGATACTTTCATGAACAAATTCCACGTGAAGAGCCAGCTTTTTTTTTTGATATAAGGAAGCCATCTTTGCACAAGTTCCTGTACCACAAGGCGATCTGTCGATTTGTCCATTCCCGAAAACAACTACATTGCGGTAATGAATCCCTGGTTTATTGGAAAGTAAGCTAAACTCAACCAGATCAATTTTATTAATCTGAGGGATCAGGGGATGGGCAACCTTCACTTGCTTATTGGCCTCAGTCATAATCAGTTTCCCAAAATATATAAGCTGTTGATGTTCTTCCATCATTAATTTAAGTCCTAGTTGTGCAGCATCGACGATACCGAAGATACTGCCTCCAAAAGCAATATCCATGGTAATCTTTCCTATTTCAGGAAGGTCGATATCAATATCCTGGTATAAAACAAATGATGGAACGTTTTTAAGGCTCACTTCTTTCACGGTATCATTCTCAATTTTCACTTTGCATTCGACAACACCGGCAGGTGTATCCAGTCTAATGACAGGTTTGGGTTTCATGATTCCGGTATTGATGGCAGTTGTTACGGTTCCCATGGTCCCGTGACCGCACATGTTTAAATAACCCTTCGAATCCATAAAAACGACTCCCAGATCACAGGTTTCATCACAGGGTTCCGTTAATATTGCCCCAAACATATCCTTATGGCCTCTAGGTTCGCTCATTAATAATTTTCTTAACCAATCCAGCTCTGATTCCATATACAACTTTTTTTCCATCATGGTTTTTCCAAGGATTCTCGGAGCTCCGCCGGTAATAATTCTGGTTGGCTCACCCATGGTGTGGGAGTCAATAGTTTGAATATAATGTGAAAAACGAATCATAGTCACACCCCATCCTCATGAAAGTCCTTTACGATTGCTAATAAATTTTAATAATTCTATGGCAGCAAACAATGCAACGGAAATTGTGATTAATATGGAGGCGATAGCCGCTATCGTAGGGTCGATTTCCAAACGAATTCCTTCCCACATTTTTACCGGGAGCGTTTTTGCAAACACTCCGGAAACAAATATGGACACAATGAGTTCATCAAAAGATGCAATAAAAGCAAATAATGCCCCTGAAATAAGAGCGGGTGAAATAATTGGGACTGTGACTCTCATAAATGCAATAAAGGGATGAGCTCCTAAACTGATCGCCGCTTGTTCAATACGGATATCAAATCCTCTCAAGGAACCAACTACCGTGGTAATCACATAGGGAATGGCAATGATTGTATGGGCAATCACCAATCCGATAAAGGACCCTTGCAAATTGGTTCGTATAAATAAACTGTATATCGCTACCGCTATGATAATGAGAGGAACAATCATCGGAGTTACCATAATATAGTACAACATACTGTTCCATTTGGAATTGCTTCTGGCCAAAGTAATCGATGCCAATGTTCCTAATATGGTTGCACTTATCATCGTAACAAATCCAACTTTTAAGCTAAAAAAGAAGGAGTTGACCCAGGAATCACTGGAGAAAAAGTTTTTATACCACTGCAAGGAAAAACCTGGTGGCGGAAACTCCAAAAAACGTGAAGGGCTAAATGATATTGGAATTACAATAAATGTAGGCAGTATCAAGAATAATAAAACAAGACATGCAAATGAATAGATCAATATTTTATTCCAATTGATTTTCATAGAATCGCCTCCTTACGGACCAAATGATATTTTTTCCAATCCAAAGTATCTGTTAAATAAATATAGGAGGCCTAATACAACAACTAACAGAACCAAAGCAATGGCTGAACCAAATCCCCAATTAAGCTGCTCACCAATCTGTTGAGCAATAAGCTGAGAAATCATCGTGTCTTTCCGCCCTCCCAGTAACGCAGGTGTCACATAATATCCAATAGAAATGATAAATACTAGAATCGACCCGGCTGCTATTCCCGGAAAGGATAACGGAAGAAACACTTTGGTAAAGGATTTATATGGTGTTGCCCCAAGACTTTGGGCTGATTTGACCAAATCCATGTCAATATTTTTCATCACACTATAAAGCGGAAGAATCATAAAGGGTAGTAAAACATGTACTAAACCAATAATTACCCCAAAGGTATTATGAACCATTTTCATCGGTTCCTCTATGATCCCTAAAGCAAGTAATGTCTTATTTAATATTCCTTCTTTTTGTAAAATAACGATCCAGGCATAGGTTCGAACCAAAAAACTGGTCCAAAACGGCAGTAATACAAAGATTAATAATAGATTGCGAACTCTATCTGGCACAGAGGCCAGCATATAAGCAACTGGATATCCTAGAACCAAGCAAATAAAAGTAACCAATAATCCAGTTTTAATCGTGATCCATAACACCTGAAGATATGCCGGTTCTGAAAAAAAACGGACATAATGCTTCAGGGTGAATGACGGATCCAAAACACTGTTAAAAAGTACTTTAATTAAGGGATAAATAAAGAAAAACAATACAAATATTAATGCTGGGATAGCCAATAAATTTACACCCTGAATAGGAATTCTAGCTTTTTTTTGATCTGCCGTAACCCCGTGAACCAAATCTGGTTTCATACGTTGTCCTCCTTAATATTAGAAAACTTGGCATTTCGCCAAGCCTTGGACGCTGGTGAAACTTTCTTATCTGCTAAGAAAAGAAGTGGGGATATTCATCCCCACATTATTTTAATAGCCACTCCTGAAAACGGTCATTGATGGTTTCAAAGTTATCGTTCCACCAGTTTACATCTAAAATAATTTGCTTATCAAAATTGTCAGGATATGTGGGGAGTGATCTTGCATAAGATTCCTCCATAAAATCAAAGGCCTTTTTATTCGTCGGACCATATGGGATTTCATTTAGCAATTCTGCCTGTGGTTTTCCTTGAGAAGCAAATTGAATAAATTTCATAGCCGTCTCCTTATTTTTCGCTCCTTTCGGTACAACCCATGCCTCTGAGTCTAAAATTCCGTCATCATAGGTAAATGCCAACGGTTGACCCTCTTTGGCAGCGGAAGCGATACGTCCATTCCAGGCTACGGCCATCACTACTTCTTTATCAGAGAGAAGCTGGACTGGTTGAGCTCCCTGTTCCCACCAAACAATTTCATTTTTGATGCTATCCAACTTATTAAAGGCACGATCCACATCTAAAGGATACAACTGATCAGGAGCAACTCCATCAGCCAACAAGGCAATTTCTAAGGTTGTTATCGGTGATTTATATAGTGCTCGTGTACCAGGAAACTTCTCTTTATCAAAGAAGTCAGCCCAACTTTCAGGTGCTTTTCCGTTTGGGAGATTTTCATTATTGTAGGACAGTACGGTTGAATAATAGTCAATATCAACGTTATATTCTCCTACAGCACTTTCCAGCATATCGGTCTTGTCTACAATCGTGTAATCGATGGGTTCCAACAGATCTTCACTGACAAGCTTTGGAACGTCCATTCCTAGTACATCCACAACATCCCATTGAACATTTTCACCCTTAACCATGGCTTTTAGCTTTCCGATATCCACCGGGCTATCTTCTACTAAATTAACACCAGTCTCCTGCTTGAATGGTTCAAACATGGCTTTTCTTTGGGCATCCTGATATGCTCCGCCCCAACTTACCACGACAAGTTGTCCGCCGTCACTTGTCTTATCTGGAGATGAATTTTCTGTCGGTGCAGAACCGGTTTCATCTTTGGTATTTCCACCGCATGCTGCTAAGGATAAAACCAAAATAAAGATAACTGAAAATCCTAACCATTTACTCCATTTTTTCATTAGTGAAAAACCTCCTTTTATCATTATCAATTTTGTTTATTAATGAATTAAAACTCCTTGATTTACTTCCCATCCAATCATCAATTCCTGTCCCTCTCGAACAAATGGAATTTCTTTTGGACTGAGTTTAATTTTTAAATATTCACCTTTTTCTGTGATCACTTGACAGCGGCTTGAATCTCCTAAATAAACGATATCCTGAACAACTACCCGCAGCATATTATCGCCTGGCTCCTCAGGAGATACGATTGAAATAAGCTCCGGACGTATCGCAATGGTCACATTCTTTAACTCTTTGTTTAAGGTAACTGCCCGCAACAGCTCCCCTTTATTTGTTTTTATGATAGCAATTTCCTCTTCCCATCCTACAATTTGTGCATCTATTAAATTGGTTTCACCAATAAACTCCGCAACAAATCGATTATTTGGATGTTCATAAATCTCTCTGGGTGTTCCTAATTGCTCAATTTGTCCGTTGTTGATAATGCAAATTCTTGTAGACATGGTTAACGCTTCTTCCTGATCATGGGTAACTGATACGGTTGTAATTTTTAACTTTTCCTGAAGCTTTTTAATTTCCAACTGCATTTGAACCCTAAGCTGCTTATCCAATGCACCCAACGGTTCATCCAACAACAGAACTGGGGGATCAAATACAACCGCTCTTGCTAAAGCCACCCTCTGTCTTTGCCCTCCGCTAAGCTGACTCGGATAACGGTCTTTAAATTTGGTTAATTGAACAAGCTCAAGAGCTTCCAATGCTTTTTCCTTCATTTTGTCTTTTGACACTTTCCTCATCTTTAATGGAAAGCAAATGTTGTCATAAACCGTCATATGAGGAAATAAAGCATAGTTTTGGAAAACCATTCCTATTCCTCTTTTATGAGGAGGCGAGAAGGTCACATTTTCCGAACCAATTAGAACATCTCCGGATGAAGGGGTTTCAAAGCCTGAGATGATTTTTAACAACGTGGTTTTTCCTGAGCCGCTGGGGCCAAGTATGGTTAAAAATTCGCCATTTTTTACATGTAAAGATGTAGGCTGCAAGGCAGTAAAATCACCATAGTGTTTTTCTACATTTCTTACCTCAACATCAAGTGACATCTAACCCCCCCTTTTTTGGCACATCAGAAAGTACAACATCCTGATTTCAGTTATTTTATATTTTTTGTCGTTTTCCTATTTTCCGTAAATTCATTATATTATCTATACTGTTTTAACACATTGGTTCTCAACCACAATATTTTGACTATTCATTTGTTTCTGAATCACAAATGGACAATAATAAAAAAAACCCCCAATATAGAAGGCTCTTCTCAAAAAGTTATTTAAGATACCGTAAAATTAATAGATCAATATATAGCTGGCATCGTGTATGAAAATCATCAAAATCAATTTTAGCAATTTCCATGATTCTTTTAATTCGATAATTTAAAGTGTTAGGATGAACATAAAGACGCTCAGCCGTCTCTTTTAATTTACAATTGTTCACAAGATACACTTCTAAGGTTTGCAGTAATTCACTTTGATTTTCACGGTCATACTCCATAATCTTTATTAATGATTCATTGAAATAATTATCATTTTTGTTCTTCTCATGGATTGTTGTTAACAGCCGATAAATCCCAAGCTTTGAATATTCTATTAATCGTCTTGATAATTCCGGCTTTAACATACTGACGATATTAATGACTTCCAAGGCTTCCGTATAACTCTTTCCCGCCATTAAGATATTCGTATATTCATTACCAATTCCAACATAAGGAAGAATCAGTTTCTTCTTTTCCATTTGCTCAAATATTTGGTTGACAAATTCATTTGCCAATGTTTGAGAAGATCCTTCGATTAGTGAGGGACTGTCAATGATCACAACGATCTGCTCCCGGTTTTCTATCCAATGAGTGGTTTTACTCGTATAGGTAGAAAATGAACGAATTAAATTTCTAAATTGATCAATCTCCTGGTCTGATGAAAATGAGGCTAAGGAAAAGACGATAAGCGAAAATTTAGCTGGTAATGTTAATCGAATGAGTTCAGCCTCCCGTTTTAAAGCTCGTTCTGTTTTAAATTCACCTTTTAATAGCCGCCAATAAATGTTATCTTTTGCTTCTTATTGTGCCTTTTTCGTACTACTGATCTCTAATAGAATACGGGCAATATGGCCGGAAATATTCTCTAGAAATTGGAATTCCTTTTCTGTTAATGGCGGAAAATCCTCCTGAATCCAAATATACCCAATAACCTGCTTCTGGTATCCAATACTCATAGCTATTCTTTGGGTTAATCCAACTTCTTCTAAAGGGGGGATGCGAATAGGATGATTGGTAGATTCCAATTTGCGAATAATTCCGGCTCGGTTTAAACGGTCTACAACAAAACTGGGGACCTTCTTCTCCAGTATGGTTTTTTGACGGGCAGAATCAACCTCTTGGTGATTCGCACTATACGCAATCAAATCAAAATTCTTTGCTTCAATGGTTACGGGTTTCTTTAGCTCTTGACTAATCACTTCAACCATTTCATGTATGTTATCGATCAAACCATATCTTTCAAATTGATGATCATCGGGATGCTTTATACTATTATGCATTCTATCACCTGTTTCAATAAACGAATTACATTTGATATAGGGATTTATTGCATAAATATTTCACAAAATTTCAAATACCAACGTTAATATTATTTCAATTAACAATATTTTAATATTTTTTGACTAATAATAATATACCATTTTGCATATTTATTTTCCAATATTATAATAGTGATAATTGTTTTAATGTTCCATTTGTCATGCTATAATAATGAAGCAGGAGTCTCAGTAGCACTTATCTATCGGATAATCTTGAGGTGAGAAGATGACAATTATCATTGTAATCTCTATGATCATTATTTTTGCCGTTATCGGAATCTCTGTTTATGTGACAAAAAAAGCTTATTCTATAAAAGAAGAAATTGATGAAATAGAAAAAGACTAACCTATTCATCGGTGAAGGAACCATGGACGACCGCCCATAATAAGCTATATTAGCTTATCTATGATGGGAGGTACTGAAGTTGATCCAACACCCTGATTCAAGTCCTATTCCCGGCCACTTTGTAATGGACCCGCAAAAAGCATTGCTGGTTCCTCCGGAAATGAAAGGTGCACCACTTGAATCGTTAAGTGAAAGAATGTTTATTGAAGGTTCTCTTACCGAAAATCGATTTTGGTTAAGAATTATGAAGGAGCATGCGTTATTTCTTAGTGAAGGATTTAATCGTAAGGACAAAAATCTGATTCAGGAGGCACTTAAATTTTTTGATTTATTTGATCATCTGCTTAAACGGGCCCATTCCATTCCTGAAACAGATCATGCCGTGAGACAGCTAAATGAAGAAAGCATCCAGTCAACGTATGCGTTTCGTAACTTTAAGAGAAATGTCCTGATTTTAATCATCAATTGTAAAATCTCCGGGTTCAATCTTCCGCTGCTGGTAGACCATATTGCACGGGAAGCTGAATATTTTTTAAATACCCTGATTAAATTTAATCAAGGTATTCTCGAGCCTATCCAAGATGCCATTATTCTTGAAAACGTGTTTTGGCTGCGTATTATGATGGAACATTCTCATTTTATTGCCCATTTCCTTGATCCATCAGAACGGAATCTAGTGATGACAGCCCAACAATTTGGGAATGACTTTGATGTTTTATTAGATCAAGCACGGGATGTTGAATCCATGCTGTTAGGGAAAAAACCAACTTATCCTATTATCGGAAAAACAAATGAAGAAAGTCAAAATGCCACAATGGAATTAAGAGACTTCAAAAAAGCATTACTTGAAATGATTAAAAAATGTCAGATCAAGAGTGTCATCAACCCGTTATTAGCTGACCACGTACTTCGTGAAGCCGAGCATTACCTCTTTATGATCAACATCCTTGAAAAAAGATTAAAGGAAAAGAAACGAAACAAGCCTGAAGCTGCAGATGAAGCAAATTAATACACCACCAAAAAAGGGGTGACTCATAAGTATGAGCTGCCCCTTTGTTCATACTACATATTGATTATTGGTATGAATAATACATCAATACCCTGTTGAGTTTAGGTGCTCTAATTTGAATTTTGTGACACCTTCTTTATGTATACCAACCTCCGTTTATATGAAGGACATGTCCATTCGTATAGTTGGAAAACGGTGAGGCGAGGTAAAATATGCCTGCCGCTGCCTCTTCCACCGTACCAGCCCGCTTCTGGGGAATGGATTGCTCAAACATCTGCCTTACCTTTTGTGGAATACCCACTTCCACGCCGTTTACTTTCTCACCCATTTCTTTTGCCTGGGTCAATCGGGTGTCAATCAAACCAAAAGCTACGGCATTACAATTCACATTGAACGGCCCCCATTCCCTGGCCACCGTTTTGGTTAGACCGATTAAACCTGCCTTGGCCGATGAATAGTTGGCCTGCCCAACATTGCCCATAACTCCTGCCACCGATGAAACGTTTACAATCTTTCTATAGTGAAGTGTTCCCTGCTCGATATCCGCCTTGCCCGCATCCCGGAAGTAAGGGGCTGCTTCACGAATCAATCGGAATGGCCCGATTAAGTGTATATCCAGCATGGCCTGAAACTGTTCATCTGTCATTTTGTGTATCATCCCGTCCCAGGTATAACCTGCATTATTAATCAGGATATCCAGCTTGCCAAAGGCTTGAATCGTTTCTCCAATGATCTTTTTGGGAAAATCAGGATCGGTAACATTCCCCACAACAGAGATCGCTGCTCCTCCCTTGGCCCTGATCTCCTTTACCGCTTCAACAGCCGGTTCCGGATCAAGATCCGACACCACCACACGGGCCCCATGTTCCGCCATCATCTCTGCAACGGCACGTCCCACTCCCCTTCCCGAACCGGTAATAATTGCTACCTGGTTTTCCAGCATCTTCATCCCCATTTCCTCCCATTTATACGATATTTTTTGCCCGATGGCTAAGTGCCACTAAAGCTCCCGATGGAACTAAACTTACATGACCCGCAGGGTCACAAATTCTCATGAAAATAATTCCATCCAGTAGTTACCTAGTTACTGTATCATCGTCATCTTCTCATAATGGAAATTGAACAGGGGAATGGTAAGTCGTAAATCTTTATGGTGGTAGCAATATCAGACCCCGCGAACTAAACGGACAGCATCGATCATTGAGCACAAATTCCTGTTGCTGCGAGCACGAATATCAAATTACTGTTTGTCTCTGATC